>JBGAQU010000065.1:0-16534 GCA_044220535.1 Alphaproteobacteria bacterium
GAAAACCATTTTGTTGACGTCAACAAAATGGTCGATATTGGCTCTGGCTCAGCCCGCGAAATTAGAGACGTAAAATTAACCCGCTACGCTTGCTACCTGATCGCGCAAAATGGCGATCCTCGTAAAGACGCCATCGCTTTTGCCCAGAGTTACTTCGCCCTGCAAACTCGTAAGCAGGAATTGCTAGAGGAACGGATGCAACTGGCAGAGCGGATGCATGCCAGAGGCAAATTATCGGAGACTGAGAGACAATTATCCTCCACACTCTATCAGCACGATGTTGATGATAAAGGCTTCGCTGTCATTCGTTCACGCGGTGATACGGCGTTGTTTGGTGGCTTCAACACAGGCCAGATGAAAAGCCGCCTGGGAATTAAAGGCAGCAAGCCTTTAGCTGATTTCCTCCCCACAGTAACCTTGAAGGCTAAAGAATTTGCTGCCGCAATTACAGAATATAATGTGCGTAAGAATGGTTATCGCGGCACTGACAGAATTGGAGATGAACACGCCCAAAATAATAAAAATGTTCGGCCGCGTTAGCGAAAAGCAATATCCGCCCTGAAAACCTTCCCGCCGAAGAGGATATCCAGAAGCTTGAACGCCGCGTCAAATCGCAAGACCGGAAACTTCTGAAATCCGAAGGCGCGTTTCAGGCGGCAAAAAAAGAAGATTAAAACTCCGGCAACTTAAAATCCGGCGGCAGACCAAACTCCCGCATCATGCGCTGCGTTTCGCTGGCCAGCGTCTCATCCGCCTTCTGCCGTGCGGCATTCACCGCCGCGACGATCAAATCTTCCAGCGTGTCCTTATCCTCCGGCACGATCAGGTCGGGCACGATGCGGATAGAGCGCATTTCGCCCTTGCAGGTCATCACCACCTGCACCATGCCGCCGCCGGACTGGCCTTCCACTTCCATGCCGCCGAGCTTTTCCTGCATTTCCTGCATGCGCTTCTGCATCATCTGCGCCTGCTTCATCATCTCTTGAATATTCATGTTACCCTCTGTCGTTCGATTTGATCAGTTTTAAGACCGCATTCGGGAATGTTTCCAGCACAGCCTGCACGGTGGGATGGACCTTCGCTTCCGCCATCAACACCGCATCATTTTGCGCCTGGATCTGCGCCAGTGTCGGCAATCCGGCCGCGCCGGAGATGGAGACAAACCATTGCTGGCCTGTCCTGGCGATCAGGAATTTGCGCAAATTCTGCGCCAGCTCCGGCGGCGCGTCCGGCTCCATCCGTACTTCGAGGCGGCCCGTTTCCAGCTTCACCGGATGTATATTGTAAAACACCTGCGCCGCCAGCAGCATTTCCTTGCAATCGTTCAGCAGCGCGTAAATATCCTGGACGCTTTGCAGTTTCTCCGCCGGATAAAACTCAGCCGATGCCTGCGCCGCGCCTTGCGGCTCCATATAATCCCCGCCTGAACCCGACGCCACGCGCCGCACCGCTACCGGTTCCGGCTGGCGCGACGGGATCGGGGCCTGCATCGCAATACCTGAGGGTGCCGCATCCATGGGCGTATTTTTCAGTTTCTTGATCAGGTCGGCAGGATCCGGCAGGTCCGCCGCATAGGCCAGGCGGATCAGCACCATCTCCACCGCCGCCTGCGGGTTCGGCGCCTCACGGATATCGCCCATACCTTTCAACAGCACCTGCCACGCCCTGCCCAAAGCTGGCATAGAGAGAATATTGGCAAGCGCCGTCGCCCGCGCGATCATGTCCTGCGCCGCCACCGCCTGCATCCCGCCCGCGCCGGGCGCCGCGCGCAGCCGCGTCATCAGATGCACGAAATCCAGCATATCCTCGGCCAGTTGCGAAGGGTCTGCGCCCTTGCGGTATAAATCATCCGCAATCTCCAGCGCCTCTCGGGCTTCGCCCTTCATCGCGTGTTCCAGCATATCGAGTACACGTCCACGATCAGCAAGGCCCAGCATATCCTGCACCTTGGCCAGCGTCACCGCGCCTTCGGACAGCGCGATCGCCTGGTCCAGCAAACTCAACCCGTCCCGCACCGATCCATCCGCCGCGCGGCCGATCAGCGCCAGCGCCTCCGCTTCCGCCTGCACGTTTTCTCGTTCGCAGATCGTGCCGTAATACGCGGCCAGCGTCGCCGCATCCACCCGCCGCAAATCGAACCGCTGGCAGCGCGACAGCACCGTCACCGGCACCTTGCGGATTTCGGTGGTCGCGAAGATAAAGATCACATGCGGCGGCGGCTCCTCCAGCGTCTTCAATAGCGCGTTGAACGCGTTCTTGGACAGCATATGCACTTCGTCGATGATATATACTTTGTAGCGGGCGGAGGTCGGGGCATAGCGCACGCCGTCGATAATCTCCCGGATGTCGTCCACGCCCGTGCGCGACGCCGCGTCCATCTCCATCACATCGGGATGGCGGTCTTCGGCGATGGCGCGGCAGATCTCGCAATCGTCGGTCGGCCCGGTGGTCGGCCCGGCCTTGCCATCGGCCCCCGTATAATTCAGCGCCCGCGCGATGATTCGCGCCGTCGTCGTCTTCCCCACCCCGCGCACGCCGGTCAGCATATAGGCCTGCGCGATGCGCCCGGAATGGATCGCATTGGTCAGGGTGCGCACCAGCGCCTCCTGCCCGATCAGCTCGGCAAAATTGCGCGGCCGGTATTTACGCGCCAGGACGCGGTAATGGGTGGGTGCGGATGGTTCGGACATAAAGGGATTTTTAACCGGATTCGCATGACAGGGCAAACACTCCCTGAACGGAAAGAAATGAATTTGACACAGTTTTTATATTATGGCAAGAATAAACTGAACCATAACACAAGCGGAGAAAATTATGTTGCGTGAGTTTTTTCAAAGATTTTCTGATGTTTTTTTAACGGCGGACGACTTACCCGATCCGGCGGCGACGCGTTTGACCTCAGGTGACTTTAAAACCGTCGCATTGGCTTTACCGCTGAGTATTGAAACTCTTGTGTTTGATGATACGCCTAGGGATGTCTATTCGTCCGACCGCTATGCTCGTGATGTGTTGAGATATGTTTTTATGAACGACCGCAGTACGCCAGCGGCCCAAGCCTGGATTCGCGCATCGGAAAACCGCCGCCAACCGCAAAACCAGCCACACTAAGGGAAAGTGGAAGACTGGACACGACCCGACGCGAAATCGTTGCGGCTGCTGCCTTTCGGCCCTGACCGGGTTGGCGAATGCATCGCCCGCGCCAGCCTTCCGGTATCTGATATAATGCCCTGCGGTCGTCGAAGCAAGCAAAACGTATTGCCAGAACCGCCCGGTTTGGGGTATACGCTGTCATCCACGGCCCATAAAGCCGTCAAAGCCGCCGTAGCTCAGGGGTAGAGCAGGTCATTCGTAATGACAAGGTCGGGAGTTCAAATCTCTTCGGCGGCACCATTAAACATTATCAGGCGCAAAGCGCCTGATAATGTTTAATGTCTCGCCGTAGCCTTGGCGAAGGCGGACCACCAACCACACGCATAAAGGCCCAACCATGCGCCTCCCCAAAATCATCCTTTTCCTCGGTTTGTTTCTCGCCACCACCCTGGCCCACGCCCAGACCACCAAAAAAGGCGCCATGTACCGCAGCCCCGGCTGCGACTGCTGTGAAAACTACGCCAAATACCTGCGCGAAAACGGCTATGACATCACCATTGTCGACGAAAAGGACATGGATGCTTTCAAAAAGGAAAAAGGCCTGCCCAAGCCGCTGGAAGGGTGCCATACCACCATCATCGACGGCTACATCGTCGAAGGCCACGTCCCCGTCTTCGCCATCAACCGCCTGCTGGCCGAACACCCGAAAATCAAGGGCATTTCGCTGCCCGGCATGCCCAAGGGATCGCCGGGGATGAGCGGCAGCAAAAACCAGACCTTCGTCATCTACGAAATCGACGGCGACGGCAGCAAGGTTTTCGCCACGGAGTGATATAAGGACGCAGAAGCGCAAAGTTACGCGCCGCAGGCAAGAAAAGAACTTGAACACAGAGGACACGGAGAAAAAAAGAGTCCACAGAGTCTCAATGCCCTCTTTCTTAACTCTGTGTTCTCTGTGTTTTAAAAAAATGCTTCGGCGCTGCGCGCGGCTTTCTTCTCCGCGACCTCCGCGCCTCCGCGGTAAAAATTTCCTGTCAGTGTTTTTGTATTTCTTTACCCGCCCAGAAAATCTTTCTTCCCGATATCAACGCCGTTATGGCGCAGAATCGCGTACGTGGCCGTGACATGAAAATAGAAATTCGGGATCACAAAGTTAAACAGGTAATCCCGTCCGGTGAAATTCAATTCACCCGTCCGCATTTTCACGACGATCGCCTTATCCTCGCTGCCGTCAATCTTGCCCGCATCCACGCTTTGAATAAACGCCACCGTCTTGTTGATGCGTTCATGCAGCTCGGCGAAGGTGGTTTCCGTGTCGGCAAAGCTGGGGATATCGATCCCGGCCAGGCGCGCGGCGCATCCCTTCACGCCGTCCGTGGCGATCTGGATCTGCCGCGAAAGCGGGAACATGTCGGGCGCCAGCCGCGCATTGATAAACACGGACGGTTCGATCGATTTCGCTGAGGCATGTGCCTCCGCCTTGTCCAGAATGGCGGACAGATTGCCCAGCATGCGGACGAAAGCGGGGATCGAAGCCTGGTACATTGAGAGAGTCATGGGTAGTTGTATCCTTTGTTATTGTAAAAGTTATAAAGACAGTTCGCTATCCTTTCAACCGTCATCCCCGCGAAGGCGGGGATCCGGCGGTGAAGTCCACAGACTTCGATATTAAAGCCGGATGCCCGCCTCCGCGGGCATGACAGATAATTTAAATCCCCGCCTCCCGATGCACAAAGATGCAGACATCCTTACCCATCACGGAATAGGTTTCAGCCGCCACCCATTGCGCATTGAATCGGGCATTGTCATTTATGTTCATGTCTATGGTCATGGCGCTTTCCTCTCAATGTTCGGTTTCGTTCGCGCCAAACGCGCGCACGAATTTGCGGATGGCGGGCTCCCGTTCGTCGGATTCAAATTCCCAGCCCTTGCGGTTGAACTGCTGATGCAGCGTCTGGGAAAAGAACATGTCGGTAAAGTGCGGTGTGTAAGATAAGGTCATCATGGTGGTATTCCTTCTGTTTTGGTTTCTTGAATTGGTTTAGGTAAGCAGGCCGCCATCAACGGTCAGCGTCGTGCCGGTGATGTAGGACGCTTCGGGGCTGGCAAGAAAAGCAACCGCCGAGGCAATTTCTTCAGGCCTGCCGTAACGCCCAAGCGGAACCATGTTTTTTAGCGTAGCGGCAAATTCGCCGTCCGCCGGGTTCATGTCGGTATCGATTGGGCCTGGCTGTACCGTGTTGACGGTAATGTTTTTAGGCCCGAAATCCCGCGCCCAGCCGCGGCTGTATGAAGCGACAGCAGCTTTACTGGCGGCATAACCGGCGGACCCTGCGAACATGGTGCGCTCCCCCATGACAGAGCCGATATTGACGATACGGCCGCCGTCTTCCATCAGGCTGCCCGCGACGCCTACAGCAGTTACAACACCGCCGACATTCACGGCCTGCTGATGCGCCAGCTTGTCAGGATCGGAATCGCCCAATACGGCCACGCCCGCATTGTTGACCAGGATATCCAGCCGTCCGAAATCATTGGCGACATCCTTCACAAGTTTTTCCACCTGCGCCGTATCCGCCTGGTCGGCTTTATAGGCTTTCGCCTTCACGCCTGATTTTTCCAGTTCCTTCACCAACGCGTTTGCCTTGTCGGCGGAAGATGCATAGCTGATGGCCACGTCGATCCCGTCTTTCGCCAGGCGGCGGGCGATGGCGGCGCCGATGCCGCGGCTGCCGCCGGTGACCAGGGCCACTCTTTTGCTTGTTTTCGTCATGATCGTTCTCCTTCGTTTCCAATATAGTTCATTAATTCTATAGTTCGAGTATATTGAACTATTGAACTTTGTCAACAGCTGTGTTATATTTTTTTCCATGGCAAGCTTCGTACACCCATCGAAAGACGATCTGACCCTGACCGCGGTGCTGGCCGCGCTGTCGGATCCCGTGCGCCTGCGCATCGTCCAGGGCATGCTGGAGGAGAAGGGCTGCATGTCCTGCAGCAAGGCGTCCCCCTGCCCGTCCATCCCGAAATCGACAATTTCCTATCATTTCCGCGTGTTGCGGGAGGCTGGATTGATCCGCACCGTCAAAAAGGGCGTGGAGCACCAGAACACGCTGCGCCTGGACGACATCAACGCCCGCTTCCCCGGCCTTCTCAAAACCATCCTGAAACTGGCCTGCGAAGCCGCATGAAAAAACCCCGCCAAGGCGGGGTTTTTAAATTCCTTTAAGGGGTAACCTTAGTGGCAATGGCCGCCGCAGCAGCCGCCAGCGGGTTTCTCGCCTTTTTTCTCCGTACCCTTTTCGGTGCTGCATGCACCCTCCATACCCGGCTTCTCAGCCTTGGCATCCACATTTTTACCCGTCAGGTTTTTTAGAAAATTCAGCATATTGGCCTCCTTTATGCCATGATCCCCTCTATATAATAACCTATTATTGCCGGTTTAAAAAGCAAGTCAGCGTAGCGGAAGCAAAGAGAGAATAAATGGCCAGAATTCTGTATATTGAGGATTATCCCTCCGCCGCCCTGACCATGGATTACGTCCTGCAGGAATTGGGGCATGAATGCGTGACCGCCATTGACGGCGCATCCGCCATCGCCGCCTATAAAAGCCAGACTTTCGACCTGGTCCTGGTCGATACCCAGCTGCCCGATATGGACGGCCCCGGCGTCGCCAAAGCCATCCGCGCCTGGGAGGCGGAAAGCGGTCACACCCGCACCCTCCTGATCGGCTTCAGCGCCGACAGCAAGGGATCGGACGCAGGCCGGGAGGCGGGCATGGACGGTTTCGCGCTAAAATCGCTGTCCCTGATGGATGTCAAAAAGCTGCTGGATCAGTATCTGCTGCCGTCTAATTAATTTCCTTTCAACAATGACAGCGGCTTCGGACGGGCGGTGTTGCTCACTCCTGATGCCTGAACCCTCTTCGGTAAATATTCTATTTTTGTTCTTTTTTGTCAGAACTTTTATCGAAGCGGGACGTTGGTCCTTCGGAGATAAAGGAAAAGAACATGACCCGTCATCCCCGTGCCTGGCGCATCGCGAAATGGTCCGCTCTGACCTTTTTAGCCCTGCTGGTTCTGGCAATCGGCACCACGGTCTTTTTTGCTGAAAGCTGGATCAAAAACGCGGCCAACGGCAAGGGCGCCTCCGCCACCGGCCGCACCTTCGCCATTGACGGCCCGCTCGACATCCGCTGGAACTGGACGACGCCGCGCGTGCATATGGAGAAAGTGCGTTTAGGCAACGCGCCGGACATGGACGGTGACAATATGCTGGAAATCGGCGCTATCGATTTCAACATCAAAATCTGGCAAATGCTCTACGGCAGGCTCAATATGCCCGACCTGACCATTACGGACGCCAAGCTGGTCCTGCAGAAAAAAGACAACGACCATAAAAACTGGGATTTCCCCACTCTGTCGAAAGGCAAAGCCGTCGGCGCAGCCGTCGTGCCGGATAACCGCCGCGAATTTCCGGTGATCGGCAGCTTCGCGCTGAAAAACAGCCGCCTGATTTATAAAGACGATATCAAAAAACTCGATCTCGACCTCGCCCTCGACACTGCTACAGGTTCCAGCGCCGATAACAAGCAAGCCATCATCATCACCGGCAAAGGCAGACTTCAAGATAAGGTCTTCGAACTGAATGCCAAGGGTGGCAGCGTCGCCATGCTGCGCAAAAGCGATGAAGACTATCCGCTCGATCTCTCCGTTACCATGGGCACAACGAAAGTCACGATAAACGGCACATTTAAAGACCCCATTAAAATGACTGGCGTGGACGCAGCCCTGACCGTGAAGGGCGACAATATGGCCGATCTGTTCTACCTGACCGCCATCCCTTTGCCGCCGACACCGCCTTACAATATCGCTGGCCAATTGAAAAAAGACGACAAGGCCTTTTATTTTAACGACTTCAAAGGCAAGGTTGGCGACAGCGACCTGTCCGGCAGCCTGAAAGACGATATCTCCGGCGAACGGGGCAACATCACTGCCGCCCTCGTTTCAAACTATCTCGACATGGATGATCTCTCCGGCTTTATCGGCGTCCCCCCCTCCACCAAAAAAGGCGAGGCCGCAGGTGCCGAACAGAAACAAGAAGCTGCCAAACGCGCCGCCAGCCCTCGCCTGCTGCCTGATGTCCCGATCAACCTGGACCGCCTGCGCGCCGCCGACATGGATATTGACTTCACTGGTCATAAACTGCATGCCCCCGGCTATCCGCTTGAAAGCCTAAAAGCCAAAATCCTCTTGAAAGACGGCATCCTGAAAATAGACCCGCTCGATCTCGGCATTGCCTCCGGTTCGATGACGGGCAGCCTGATCCTCGATGGCCGCGAACAGGCGCCGGATGTGAAGACCGATATCCTTCTGAAAAAACTGGCGCTGAAGGATTTCTTCAAGGATTCACGATTCGAAGCCCTGTCCGCCGGGCATTTCGGCGGCCATATCGGCCTTCAGGGCAAGGGCAAATCCCTGGCCGACGTCATGGCCACCGGCAATGGCCGCCTGACCCTGACCATGTCTGGCGGCGCGATCAGCCTCCTGATCGTGGAAGCGGCGGGTCTGGACGTGGCAGAGGCGACCGGCTTGTTCCTGGATAAAGACAAGAAAACCAATATCCGTTGCGCCGTTGGCGATTTTAAAGTCACAGACGGTTTGTTGAATTCCCAGATTTTCGTCGTGGACACAGGTGACACCAATTTCACCGGCAATGCCCGCATCAACATGAAAGACGAATCCCTCAACGCCAGCATCGAATCTCATCCAAAAGATTTCAGCCCGCTGGAAATCGGCACACCGATCCTGATCGACGGCACGCTGAAACATCCCGGAATCGGCATTGATCCGAAGGAAGCAGGCGCAAGGGGCGGCGTCGCCGCCGTTCTGGGTACAATCCTTACACCGCTTGCTGCCATTATACCTTTCATCGAAACCGGCGTAGGTAAGGACAGCAATTGTGGCGCTCTGATTTCCAAAGCGCAGGGAAGGTCTGGTTAATCTAAGAAGAAGCTGTCATCCCGCAATATAAATAGAGCCCACCACATCCCGATTGCCGTCTTTGCGTAATACAAGCGTCTTTTCTCTCTGCAATCCCATACCTGCATTGCGGCAGCATGATTTGAGATAGACTTCGCTATATGCATAGCGATGGTCCGCCCCTAACACAAACGACTCGCCTTCTGCATCCTGAACTGAAAAACAAAAGGGACCGCCAGCGCGCAGAACTTTCTTCACGCCTGCCATCAGTGCTGACAAATCACCAATGTAAACCAGGACATCTGCCGCGAGCACAATATCATATTGCGTCTGGCATTCTGCCAGCCAACTGACAACATCCGCCACATGCAGTGACGCATAAACGCCCTTCTTCTCCGCCTCGGCGATCATGCCAGGTGACAGGTCGACGCCGTCGATCAAATCCGCACGGCCTTGAAAAGATTCGCCCGCCAGACCCGTGCCGCAACCGAGATCGAGAACGGACTCTTTTCTCATCGGTGGCCGCACCCGGTCCACCACCTCCCGCATCACCATCGGCACGCAATACCCCAGCCGTTCGACCAGCGCTTCGTCGAACCGGGAAGCATAATCGTCGAACAGCGTGCGGACATAGGCATCTGGCATGCGATCAGGAACAGGTGACTTACCCATGATCGCAAGTTTAACGGACGCCCCGGCCCGGTCGGTTTCATCCAGCATCAGGCAAGTTTGAAACGCAGAAGCCGCATCTTCGTCATGCCCTGCCTTCATCAGAATTTCGCCCAGACGAAACCAGCCGATCGCCCAGCGCGGCACGACCTCCATCGCCTGCCGCATTAAATCTGCAGCCGCTTCGAAATCGCCGCGCTCCTCAAACTGCCGCGCCATTTCCAGCCGCCGGTCGGCCAGCATATCGCCTGATGAAATCATAACTAAAAGCATCTCACTTCAAGTTGAACATATCCACTGTCATCCTCCGGCTTGACCGGAGGATCCATGGGCTGGTTTCTAAATGAACAAATATCATAGATATATTGATACGGTTAAAATTTTTCCCGTTTGATGTGTTCAATCATTGTATGGATCCTCCCGTCAAGCCGGAGGATGACATTTTTCGTCTATCAAAATAGCATATCAGCCTTTGGAATCTGTAGCGGCGGAGGATAAAACCTGGCGGTCGGACGACACGGTTTCCACCGTGCAGCCCTGCCCCTGCGCGCGCAGCAACGCGCAGCGCCTGCCCGCTTCCTCCGCATTGTTCTGCGGGATCGCCGCGCGCAGGATATGCTTGCCGCCTGTCGCGGGCGACGCCACGCTGTCCGATGGCCGCACCAGCACATGCGCATCGCCGATGGCCTGTGCATAGCGTGTTTTCAGCTTGTACCACATCACCGACATCAGCAGCCGGGAATTATAGCTGCCCAGATTCATCACGACCACCGTGCCCGCCGCCTTGGGCCGGATCGGCTCCGCCACTTCCGGCTGCGGCGCGGTAGCGGCAACCTCTTCCTTGGTTTCTTCTTTCGCCGGTTCCTCATCTTCCTCCCGCTTGACCGCGACCAGCGGCAATTGCGGCGCAGGCTCAGGGAAGGTATTTTTATACGTCGTGATCACTTGCACGGCACAGCTGAATTTCATGGATTCAAGGTCCTCGCAGGTTTCGGCGGCTTCCTTCATGCTCATCGCCTTCTGCGTATGCACAACGATGCTGTAAGTGCCTGTCGCTTTATCCGGCTTGATTTTGGATAAAGGCGTTTCCAGGCTGAACTTCCCGTTCCAGTCCCCGCCATGCAGCTTGAATTTGTACCACGCGAACGCCATGGCCAGGCGGGAGTGATAGGGCCCAAGCTCCAGCAACGCCTGCTGGCTGGCCACATCGCTGGCCCGCACCACACGGGTATTTTTAGGCCCGTCGGGCCGTTCATTGGTGGCGCGGAATTTAAACGGCATCACATGCCCGGATTTGAGGGAAATCGTTTGACCGAAATAGGTTGAACCGCCCGCCGTGAATTCAATCGGCCGCGGCAGCATATAACCCGGCGTCGACTGGTCCGCTTCCACAGTCAGGTAGTAAAAGCCGGGGCGGATCGTACTGATCGACCAATACCCGTCATAGGCGGCTGCCGTGGTTTTCTCCACCTTGCCGTCCGGCGCGACCAGAGAGACATCCAGATTATGCGCCGACTGCCGGTTGCCGTTTTTATCCGTGAAATCGGCCTGGCCGTCCATTTCCCCCGCCACCACAATCGGGAATTCCAGCTTGGTGACTTTGCCGGGATGCGGCCGGATCGATACGCCCTCAAACAGGCTGACACTGTAGGAATCCTGCAGCGTCGTGGTGTCGAGGATGACATCGGTCAGGCGGTTCTGTTCCAGGTCGGGAATAAACGCGATGCCTTTATTGTCCGATGACGCGAATCGATGTTCCTGCACCGCGTTGATGCGGACATCGGGCAGCAGCTCATCCCCCTGATTATAAACGCCATCGCCATTGGCATCCATATAGATCAGCGCCGCGACGCCGCCGGTCGAAGACAGGTATTTGTTATATATTTTATAATCCTTCGTATACGGATCCGCGCCCAGGCCGAAATGCACGTTGACATTGGCGCGCATGTTTTTGTCGGTATCGTACTGGATGCTCGGGCTGATCGTCGCCTTGGATGTCCGCCAGTTCAGGCCCAGGCTTCCCGTCGTCAATTCCGGTTCCGGCTTGTATTCGACTTTGGAGGAGATGTCGATATTTTCGCCGATCGGATGATAATATTCCGCCTGGCCTTCGTTGAATTTTTCTTCCGGCAAATTCTGGAATTCAGCGCTCAGGCGCCATGTGCCGCCCAGGGCAAAGCCGCGCAGGCCAAAATTGCTGACCGCCCGCTGGTTCACATCCCCTTCCGGCGTTTTATCTTCGTCATAATCGATATTGGCGGAAAACAGCGTCGAACCGACACTGGTTGACAGGCTGCCGCCAAGGCTGGTCAGGCTGCCGCCGCTATACAAATCGCTATAACTTGCGCTTAAATTATAATTGGTGCGGTCGAAAAACAGAAAATCGCCTGCCAGCGGCCCGCTCAAATTCGTGCGTAAAAACTGCCGGACATTCGCGCCGAACTCCGCCGACGAGGAGTTGTAATTGGGGGAATTGAGCGCGTACTGGACCAGCAGGGACTGGCGGTCGAAATTATGCCGCGCGGTGAGCTGTGTCGATACGGATTGCCGGGCCGGATCGACCCCGACATTGGCGTTCAGGAATGTGCCATAGACATAGGTCGCCAGCCCCGCCTGCGCCAGGCCGCGATAGGTGCCGTTGTCGCTGTTGCCGCGCGCGCCGACGCTGACCGTCCCCAGCCCGGCGACGCCGTATTCATATTCGGCGGCAATATGCGGCGCGCCCTTGCCGGGAAAATCGCCTTCGGTGGATTCCCACAGATTGGTGCCGTTTTGCGTCAGGGAAACCGAATAATTGCCCGTGCTGTTGCGGATGGCGGTCGGGTTGACGCCGATATGCTTATGCTCCTCGCGGATGTCGCCTTGCGGGCTGTAGAACAGCAATTTGAAATCGTTATCGCCCTCGACCAGGTCGATATTCTCAAAATCGTACAGCCCGTCATTTTCTATGTGGCGGATATCGATATAGGAATCGTTGCGGTACAGTTCGACATCCCATCCCGGCTGGGCGTTGCCGCGGATTTGCGTCGATGTTTCCGTGGTGGTGAACAACGGCTTACTGCTGACGCTGACGCCAAGCTCCTGCGCGCCGCCGCCGATCAAGGGCTGCGACACCGTGCCGACATCGCCGATCTGATACGATGTCGCGTGCAACGGCCCCAGCAACCCGCCATTCACATCCTGCTTGCCCAGGGTAAGGCGGGCGCTGTCAATATAAGGGTCCTTATCATTGCCGCTGATAAAGCCCTGCGCGTTCAGCCCCGCCACGTCACCGCTTAATACGGTCGACCACAACGCGCTGTTTTCCGCGGGCCTGTCCGGAGCGCGATTGGTCTTTAAGTTGATATTGGTGTCGATATAAGGCTGCGACAGCTTTGCATAGGGTTCGGGCTGGTAAGGCAGCTTCGGCACGCTGTCATAAAAATTGCCTTTGCCTTTTTTCTTCGCGCGGATAAAAGCCGATTCAGCCGGAAAGACCTCAGTCGTTAAAATCTTCACGTTCAGGTTTGCGAAATCGTAATCGAAACTTAAACCGAACCATTTTTCCAGTGTCTCGGCAGACACCAATATATCCGTGCCTTCCGCATCAATATCGGCGGGATTGATTTTCAACGTCTGGCCCTGCGTGACGACTTCGCCCTTCTTCGCGTCCAGGCTGAATTTCCTGTCGGACCTGAGGAACCAGCCGGATGCCGTTCCCTCTGCCGGATTGACGGTGATCGCAAGTCCGGCCGCGCCGCAGAAATCGCTCAAAGACATCAGCAGTCTTGGACCCCGCTTGACGCTGTAAATATCCTGTTCCAGATTGACCTTGCTCTCGCCCAGCACGCCGTGCAGCAGCAGCGGCTCGTTATCGGGCAGCTGCGTCTGCGCTTTATGTTCAGCGAGTTCAAGTTTTCCAGCGCCAGACAAATACAGATCGGCTTGCGTTAAATTATTGCCGAGCCGGCGCGCGAAATCCCGGCCCAGATCCATCAGCGATTTCTGCGGCGGACCGGCGGCATCGCGCGTTTGCGGCGGCATGGATGAGGCCAGCGCAGGTCCGGCCCACGCCATGCCCGCGTATACAGGTATGGTCAGCAGGAGTCGCAAAACGCATTTTGCTTTACTGGACAGAACAGGCATTTAATTAAGTAAATTAAAGATGAACGCTCGCTGTTTTATATGCGAGTTTCATGCCAGTATACTGTCATTACTCAATACGTGAAATATCTATTGTTTTTCAACTTATGAATAAAACTATCCTGTAGCACCGCTTGGTAATCTCCTGTATATATAGAGAAGTGATTCGTGGTTTATGTCTCTCCTGTTGCCTGTCTGTGCGCCGATAATTCCTTTAAGAATCAAAGGTTTTCAGGCCGCCCATTAAGAACTGAAGATTTGTTGTCGCAATTAAACTCTTCTTAATCAGTTACTGGCATACTGGGGATACATGGATGAACTAGGAACAGATCATTCACCACGTTTTAGCCACTCTCAAGAATTGAGGAGTTAACGATGAATATTTTGAAAGGACTTCAAAAAACGGCTTTGCTCTCAACGGCACTGACTGTTTTAGTCTTCGGCGCTCAAAAGACCTTCGCTGCCGATACAGTGTCCGACGTTGGACATGTCAGCGCTTCCGTAGGTAGCCTGTTGAGCATCGTGGAAACCACCCCCGTTAAATTCGGCAACATTGTTGTGACAGTAACCGGCGTCGGCACAGGCGACGGTACGGTTGTCATGACGAATGCCGGTGTCCGGACCACGCCCAACGCGGGTACCGACCAGATCACCCTGCTCGAAGGTGCGACGAACACCGTTCCGGGCGGCGATGACGCCGGTTCGGAATCACCAGGCTTCTACGCCATCTCCGGCGCGACCGCTGCCGCGAAGATCTATGTGACCTTCGCCAAGACCGGTTCCGCTGTCGCCCTGATCGACGCCAACCATCCGACCAACAAAGTCCAGCTGACCTGCGCCGCCTGCACAGGTAACAAGGACTTCTTTGTTGATACCTTCACTTTCAACAAGTCCGGTACGGATGCGGTTTATGGCGATTACATCACCGTCGACGGCTCGGGCAACGCAACCGTTCAGGTCGGCGCGACCCTGCACACCGATCCGACCGTGACCGGTACGGCCGCAACCGATTATCCGGACGGCGCCTACACCGGCACGTTCGACATTATGGCCAGCTACTAATCGGCCCTGGAATTTCAAAAACCCCTCGGTTTAACCGAGGGGTTTTTTATTGGGGCGCGTATTATATTATGATTGACGTCCTGGCCATATAGGATCAAAACAGCCAGATCCCATGAGAAAACGCTTTGTTTTATTGCCAATGCTGATGTTTTTGTCCTGGCCTTCGGACGTCAGGGCCGATCCCGCTTTGGCGGAATCACAGCCTTTAAGCTTCGGCGAATTTGCGGTGACATCGAACACGGTTCAGACCATTGTGATCGAAACGGATGGGGATGAGACCGTGGATGCGGGTATCACTCAGCTCCTGCCTGGCCATAACGGCGTGTTCAATCTGACAAGTTTCGACCCGTCCATTGCCGTTTCAGCTTCTATTGCTGATACTGTAATAACCGGCCCCGCCGCCGCGACTTTTGATGTCACAACCTTTACTTTTGATCCGCCCGTCTCTTCACAAACGACGGACGGATCGGGTAATCTGACGATCAATATAGGCGCAACGCTGAGCACAAGGGCCGGCGTCAGTTATGGCGACGGTCCCTATCGCGGAACCTATACATTGCTGGTTAATTACTAAAAGGATACGACGATGATGAAAAAGAAACGCGGCCTGATCATTGCCTTGCTAATGCTGGCCTTATTGATCCCATTCGGCCCGGCCAGCGCGGATCTCGCCATCACCCCGATCCGTATCGTATTTGAAGGCCGTGACCGCTCCGCCAATATTTCGCTGCTGAATGTCACCAACAAAACCCATACCTACCGCATGCGCTGGCTGGAAATGAAAATGGATACGAACGGGCGCTATGCCCTGACGGACGCCGATCAGAAAAATCCCCACAGCGTCGCCAATATGATCATCTTCACGCCGCGCCAGGTAACGATCCAGCCGAAGGCGTACCAAACGATCCGCCTGTCGCTGCGCCGTCCCGCCGATTTGCCGCCCGGCGAATACCGCGCCCATCTGTCCTTTACCCGTCTGGCCGCCAACGGGCCGGAACAGGCGGAAAAAAACCCGAAAGGCAAATCCCTGTCCCTGAACGTCAATTTAAGCTTTTCCATCCCGATCATCGTCCGCAGCGGCGAGGATAAAGACCTGAAAGTCTCGATCAACAATCCTAAACTTTCCATGGGCGGCAGCGCGGACAAACCGACGCCGGTCCTCAATTTCGATCTAAAACGCGATGCTGGCAAATTCAGCAGCTACGGCTCGATCAAAATATTCTGGCAACCGCCGGAGGGGGCGGAACAGCAGATCGGCCTGCAAAACAACATCGCCCTTTACCCTGAAGTCCAGGAACGCCATATCAGCGTCGACTTAAGCACCAACCCATCCGGCGGCAAGATCCGCGTGCAATATGTCGGCAAATATGAATCCGAAGGCAAAGTCTGGGACGAAAAGATCTTCCCGCTCGGCTAAAGGCGCCGCAGGCAAAAAAAGAATTAACTACAGAGCGCGCAGAGAATGCAGAGAAGCTTAAAAATTTTTCCTCTGCGTTCTCTGCGCGCTCTGTAGTGAGATTTTCTTGCCCTGTGCATTTTACACGCTTTGCGATACCATAAAGATGACTGGCATAAGGGTTGCAAAGGACTCTTCCCTTTATGAAGGCTGC
>JBGAQU010000066.1:0-15807 GCA_044220535.1 Alphaproteobacteria bacterium
GACGGACGATGTGATGGAAGACAGCAACCTGGTCGGCAAGGGCGTTTCAGTCGATCTTTTGAAAAAAGTGCCCTTTTTGCGCACGCTTTATGTCGGTGCGGGCTGGGAACAGAAAGCCATGGAATCAGAGCCGATCGATATAGATCTCAGCCTGTTCCTGCTTAATAAAAATGAACAGACGCGCGAGGACGCGGATTTTGTATTCTACAACCAGCCGACATCCTGCGAAGGCGCCATCAAATATGGCGGCGACAGCCGCACGGGCGCAGGGCAAGGCGACGATGAAGGCATCAATATCGACCTGAATGGCATCCCCTACGATATCGTCAAGATCATGGTGGTCTTAAGCATTTATGATGAAAATGCGCGCGGCGATAATTTCGGCATGGTGCGCAGCATGTATGTGCGCATTATGAACAAGGAAGACAATCTTGAAATCGGTCGTTTCCTGCTGGATACGGAAGACTTTAAAAATGAAACCGCCATTTTTGCCGCCGTGATCGTCCGCGAAGGACCGCGCTGGTATTTCAACACTCTGGGTGAAACCGGCGGCAAGGGCGGGCTGGCCTCCATAGCCCAACGCTATGGCATCATTGTCAAGGAACTGCAGTCTACCAGTTAATGCAGCATGACCGGCGCCAGATCGTTACTGCGCAGGACCATGATTGCCTGATCCGGCTGGTCCTGAATGCTGAGGAGCGTGCCGTCGGCGGCATGAACTGACCATACCTTGCGGTGATCATTCAGAACCGCCGGGCGGATATACGCAATCTGGTTCATGCCGAGCATCAGGAAATTCTGCGGCGACAGCGTTTTCAGCAGATTCCGCGTCGTGTTGTCTGTGTTCATGGCATGTCTCCCGTTTTTGTTATTGTATCCGTATGTCCGCGACCATCAATTGGCATAGCCTGCCCGGATGCATGGGGCGCGGCAATGGCGATTTTCTGCACAGTCGTTTGCGGTTGAATCCGTTCCATCTCGATATGCAGCAATCCGTTATCCAATAAGGCCCCCTTCACTCTGATCCCGTCCGCCAGCACATAGCTGCGCTGGAACTGGCGCGCGGCGATACCGCGATGCAGATAGCGCCTGCTCTGGTCGTCCTTTTGGCGGCCCCGCACGGTCAGATGGTCGTTCTCCACCAGAACCTCAAGGTCGTCCATGGTAAATCCGGCAACGGCCAGCGTAATACGCAACCCGTTTTCACCAAGCTGTTCGATGTTATAGGGAGGATACCCTTCAGAGGACTTCTTGATCCGTTCAAGCTCACGCTCGAAACGGTCAAAGCCCAGGAAGAAAGACTGGTCGAATAAAGATAACCTTGCAGACATAAAACCCCTCCTTTGAGGAAGCGATTTCTAAATAAGAGGCCCGCCCCTGCGGCGCCCCTTCCTGTCTATATTATATAAGTCCGGCGGGGTTTAAGTCCAATGGCCGTTAATGGGAAGATTTTCCTGGTTTACGGACAAACAACCGGTCGCAATACCCGCATTCAACCTGGGGGGTGGATGCGAAGCTGTACCAGACCATGGGATGGCCCAGCGCCCCGCCGCCGCCATCGCAGCTGACCTCATCGGCGTCGGATTCGATGGTGATGGTTTCAGGGGCATGCGCTGTCATCGGATGATCCGTTTTTTAAAGGTTGATTAAGGGCTTGATCCTATAATCCGCCTATAGGGTGGCATCACATCGTGCCACTTGCAAGAGGGTTTACAATCCATGGCGGATCATCCAAAGCCGCATTTTGTCGACAATCGTATCGTCAAAGGCAATGAAGGGCGATATGTCGAACTGTCCGTCCGCCCGGCGAAGGTGCTGGAAAGCTGGCGCATGTCGCTGTTTTCGTTTGAATGGCTGCGCCCGGACGGAAAAATCAAACCGACGGAGGATCTGCCCGAAGCCGAACAAGAACGAAAAAAAGCGGTCGAGAATGCCCTGAAAACCGGGCAGGCGCTGGAAAAACCGGTTTTGGGAATCGGCATGCTGGATAATGTGGAAATCGGCGCGGGACGCGCCGTCTTTCTGACTCTGGCCGATCAAGGCGTCCCTTCTGTGCCCGTTCATATCCCGCAAAGCCATATGAAGGCTTTCAAGCCATTCCTTGCGAATGATAAGGAAGCCGGCAATGTATTGTATTACCTGCTGGTGGCGGTCGTCCTGTTATCGGCCCTGTCCATAGCCGTTGCCACCGGATGGCAAAGCTCCGTCAAATCCTTATCCGAGGACAAGCAGAGGCTGTTGGCGACAGAAATACTATCTTACAGCGACAATGTCGCAAAATCAGTTTCCCAGCTGCGCCTGCGTGGTATAACAATGTCTCAGCTTCGATTTTCATCTCCAGACCTGCCGGCCGGGTACGGAACGTACGGCACAACGCCGGAGGCCGAATTGTTCAACCCCGATGGCGGCGGCCTCCATTATCGCCCGCCGCCCGAGGAAGCGATGACAACACCGGGCAACTTTGTGTTCACCGCCGCCAACGCCATTTATGAAATCGGCACCACCTGCACCAGCGCCTCTTGCACCGACCTGATCATGATTGCAGGCCCTTTAAAAACCGAAATTTGTACCATGCTGAACAGTATGGTTGATGTCAGCAATATTTCAGGGTCGCCGCCATCCAATGCCACAGGCGATGTCACCACCTTGTTTGCAGGAACACCAAGTTATACAGCGACAATCGGCGCAGCCTCAGGCCCCGCCTATAATCTGACTGGCAAAACTGCGGGCTGCTTCAATAAATCCGGTGACAATTATTTTTACCAGGTGCTAGTGCCGCAATAGGTCCTAAATCTGCAATTTTTTGACGGTAACCTGGCCCGGAGCGGCTACTTTAGGAACAGGAAAAAACTCATTTAAATAAGACGCTTTCACTTTTTGTTTTGCGTCTTCATCCGCAATATCAAAATTTCTTTCTATGCTTGAAATACCTTGTTTGTGGAGAGCATGGCCCTCTCCGCGTCCCAAATGAAAGCTTGGATCGTTGCTTTTAAATAAAACCATGTTTTCATGGCCGTCTATGCTCATTTCAATTTCAAGAAGTTCGATAGATTTTCCCAGACCTTCTATATGACCTATAATGCAGGTAAGTGCTTTTTCTGCATCTGATTTTTTTACAATTATATAGTTTTTAGCAGAATCCCAGGCCATTGGATCATCCTTTCAAATTAAATCCTGAAAATGATAACCAATTTTCATTAATATGCCAAATAAATTTGCTTCTTACCTTAAACCCGCCGCCACCTCGCCCCTTGCGGCGTATCTTCAATCACAATGCCTTTGGCCGCAAATAAATCACGAATTTCATCCGCGCGTTTGAAATTCTTGTTTTTCCGTGCCTGCTGACGCTCTTCCAGCAATTGGTCTATTTCGGCATCCCCGCCGCCATAACCCAGCCACGCGGCAGGGTCTGCCTGCAAAAGCCCAAGCAGCTTTCCGGCTGCCAGCAAGGCGCCTTTCAATTTCGCATCATCGCTTTTGTCCTTGTCCAGGGCCTTCAATGCGGTCAGAGCACCGGCTGTATTTAGATCGTCGAGCAACGGTGTAATAACCGACTCCGGCACATCCGCATCCTTTGCCTGCACGTCCCTCAAATCGTACAGCGTACGGTAAAACCCGTCGAGAATGGTTTTGCTTTGCTGCAGAAGGGTTTCCGTCCAGTCCAGCGGGGCGCGATAATGGGCGGAGAGCAGCGCCAGCCGCAACACCTCCCCATCCCAGTCGCTGAGCAAATGATGCGCCAGGCGTACATTGCCCAGCGACTTCGACATCTTCTCGCCCTCAACCGTCACAAACCCGTTATGCACCCAGACTTTGGCAAAGGCCGCCAGATCCGTCTTGCCATGGGCGCAGCAGCTTTGCGCAATCTCATTTTCATGATGGGGGAATTTCAGATCCGCGCCCCCGCCATGGATATCGAACGGCAACCCCAGATGCTTTTCCGCCATGGCGGAGCATTCGATGTGCCAGCCAGGCCGCCCAAAACCCCAGGGTGAATCCCATCCCGGCTGGTCCTTCGTGCTCGGTTTCCACAACACAAAATCGGCGGCGTCTTTTTTATACGGCGCAACCTCGACCCGCGCCCCGGCGATCTGGTCATCCCGGCTGCGCCCGGACAGGCCGCCATAGGAAGGGAAGGACGGCACATTGAACAGGACGTGATTGTTGCCTTCATAAGCATGACCGCTCTCGATCAACGCCTCAATCAGTGTGATCATCTCCGTGATATGCCCGGTCGCGCGCGGCTGTACGTCCGGCAACGCCACGCCCAGCGCCGTCATATCCTCATTATAGATGCGGGCGTACTTCTCTGTAATGGCATCGATGGCCTGCCCGGTTTCAATGGATGCCGCCATGATTTTATCGTCGACATCCGTGATGTTGGACGCATAGGTCACTTTCGCATACTGGCGGCGCAAAACCCGCACCAGCATATCGAACACGACCGCCATACGCGCATTGCCGATATGCGCAAAGTCATAAACGGTCGGCCCGCAGGCATAAACCCGGATATGACCCGGGTCGATGGGCGCAAACGCCTCTTTTTTGCCGGATAGCGTGTTGTGGAGCGATAAAACAGGCACGAAAACATCCTTTTTATTTAAATAACCACGAATGGACACGAATGGACAATAATAAATTGGTGTCCATTCGTGTCCATTCGTGGTTTATTTTCTCTATGAAAACAAAAGCGACCGAACAGAATTCACAGCGCCCCAGCCGCGAAGAGGCTGAAAAAGCCATTGAAACCCTGATCCGCTATCTGGGTGAGGATCCGTCGCGCGAAGGCCTGCGCGAAACACCCGCCCGCGTCGTCCGCGCATGGGATGAATATTGTGAAGGTTACAGGGCCGACGAAGGCCAGATCCTCGACAAGACCTTCAGCGACCTGGTCGGTTTCGACGATTTCGTGCTGGTGAAAAACATCCACTTCGTCTCCCATTGCGAACACCATATGGCCCCGATTATCGGCGTCGCACATATCGCCTACTGGCCGGACAGGCACGTGGTCGGCATCAGCAAGCTGGGCCGCATCGTCGATACGTACGCCAAACGCCTCTCCAGCCAGGAAACCATGACTAGGCGCATCGCCGAAGCCCTGGAAACCCACCTGAAACCCAAAGGCCTCGCCCTGACCATCGACGCCGAGCATCACTGCATGAGCGACCGCGGCGTCAAAAAACCCGGCAGTTCGACCGTGACCAGCCTGTTCACCGGCATCTTCAAGGAACGCCCGAATATCCAGCAAAGATTTCTCGAAAATATAAGAACGTAATTATTAAACTTATAATTACTAAGTAAATTCAAAGAGATAAGTCATAAAATAAAAAATTGACATAATAATAAATGGCTGCTAAGTTTAGCATCTGTTTAAATATTCAAAAAGGAAGAAAATTATGTCTACCAAGCAATTTTTAATCCTGCCTGATGATATTGACGCATCTCAGTATTATTACGAACGGGATCAAAAAGCGGCGCCTTCAGCAATTAAGATCGCTAAATTAAGCGCGGCCTTTTTCTCACCCGGCACTCAATATGATCCCTGTACAGCGCTCATCCGGGCTGATGGCTCATCTACACGCCTTTATTATCAGGCCGAGAGCGGCAGCCGCGGCACATCGCCAAACGCCCACCAGCATCACCGCGCCTTAATCTCGGTTATTGAAGCTGCGACTGAGCAAAAACTGATTGAAACCGGAGAGCAAGAGCAGTTCGATGGAACGGCAATTACCAATCTTAATCCCGCCTACGCTTTGGGTTTCTTGCATCGCAAAGGGAATTTATCGGTATTTGTAAAAGGACTCTCCACCGACCATCAAGTGGAAAATAAATCCGTCCATGAACCGTTGATAACGGATATCATGGATGCGATCCAGGATTCGCATACTTTAGATTTTAATGATAACAGCAAATCTACCTTGACTGTCAGTAAGCCTTCGATTCGAGCCGTCTGGCAGAATTTTGGTGCCGTTTTTCTGTTGCTGGATGGAATGCAAAAACCCACACAGCTTCCGATTGACAGAGACCGTCCGAAAACTGCCGACCGCATTATTGACGAAATTGTCGCAGCTTCAGGCAATTTAGAAGGTGCGCGGTTGGGCAAAGATATGATGCGCAACAAGCTTGCATTTTTCGCGCGGCCGCAAGACATTGCAGGCGTGAAAATCGACGGTCCCTCTTTAAAAATCGATTTTGCCCAAGCCAACGATGTAAAAGCAGATTCTTATACTACGCCTAAATTTCTTATTACCAGCGGCGTCGACCAGGTAGCGCGAAAACTGATCTTGGCATTAGACTAGGATTTTTTAAGAATCCTTAATTTAAAAAAACCAGCCTTGTGAAGGCTGGTTTTTTTTGCAATAAAGCCGCATGATATTTGATACACTTCTTCTTAACGGCACATGCGTCCTGCCCGGCCAGACCACAAAGGCTGATATCGGCGTACGCGGCGGCAAAATCGAAGCCATCGGCGATTTGAAAACCGCGAAGGCCGCCGAAACCATCGACTGCACCAACCTCCATATCCTCCCCGGCGTCATCGACACGCAGGTCCATTTCCGCGAACCGGGGGCGGAGCATAAGGAGGATCTGGCGACCGGCACCATGGCCGCGGCCATGGGCGGCGTCACCGCCATCTTCGAAATGCCGAACACCACGCCTTTGACCGTGACGCCCGAAACCTTCAAAGATAAAATGAATCGCGCCGCGGGCCGCGCCTTTGTCGATTACGCCTTTTATTTCGGCGGAACGGCAGAGAATGCTGCAAACCTGTCCGAATGGGAAAACCTGCCCGGCGTCTGCGGCGTGAAAATCTTTATGGGGTCTTCCACCGGCTCGCTTCTGTCTTCGAAAGACGAAGAGATTGAAGCCGTCCTGAAAAACGGCCGCCGCGTCGTCGCTGTACACGCCGAAGACGAAATGATCATGGGCGAAAACAAGAAAACCATATTGGGCGACAGCACCGATGTAAGCCTGCACCCGGCCTGGCGCTCCGAAGCGTCCAGCATTTCCGCCGTCGACCGCCTGCTGAAGATCGCCCGAAAAACAGGCCGCCGCGTTCATGTCCTGCATATCACCTGCGCGGGCGAGATCGAATTGCTGGCGCAGAACCGCGACATTGCCACGGTCGAGGTCCTGCCCAACCATTTAAGCCTGCATGCCCCTGCATGTTATCAACGCCTTGGCACGCTGGCCCAGCAAAACCCGCCGATCCGCGAACAGCATCATCAGGATGCGCTATGGAAGGCCATCCATGACGGGCTGATCGATATCATCGGCTCCGACCACGCGCCCCACACGCTGGAGGAAAAATCCAAACCCTATCCGCAAAGCCCCAGCGGCACGCCGGGCGTGCAGACTCTGGTGCCTGTCATGCTCGATCACGTCAACGCAGGCCGCCTGACCCTGGAACGCTTTGTCGACCTGGTGTGCGAAGGCCCGCACCGCGTCCACCAGATCGCGGGCAAGGGCCGCATCGCCCGCGGCTATGACGCGGATTTCACCATCGTCGATATGAAGGCCAGGAAAACCATCACCAATGCCGACCAGAAATCCCGGTCCGGCTGGACGCCGTTCGATGGCATGACGGTCACAGGCTGGCCGGTCATGACCATCATACGCGGCCAGACCGTGATGCGGGACGGCGCACTGCAAGGCAAACCCGCGGGCCAGCCGGTACGGTTCCGGGAAATCCTCAAGCCCTGATGAAAGGCAATTTTCTTATTATTTTCGGCAACTTCAGGCCTTGTTAACCACTTACACCCTATGCTGGACGGGTTGTGGGAATTTGTTTTCGCGCTGCCATTGCGGCTGGGTTGAAAATGAATGAAGATTATACATCTGGTTCGTCATCCAGGGGATCCTCTCAAGTGCTGTCCATGGTTCTGTCTAAAAAAGCCAAAGCAAAGACCAAGATCAAGAGCAGCATCACGCGGCGGCTGGTCAGCTCGCCTGCGCAAATCTGGAAAAGCCGCCTCAGCTGGCGCATCACCCTGGCCGTGTTCCTGACCATCCTGACCGTCCAGGTCGGGATCATGTTCGTGACCGTCAATAATTATAGAGTGGAGCAGCTGGACGAACTGGTGGAGGCCGGACGCTCCGCCATCGTGCCGATTATGAATGAGGAGATGGGCAGCATGTTCACCTCTCCCATTTCCTCGAAATCCGGCCAGCGCCTGATCACCACCACAAAGGTCAACGGCGTGGCGATTTATTCGCTGGGGTCGGACTGCTGGCGTTCTACGGCGAGCCGCTGGTCATCAGCCTGCTCAATAAAAAAGACGAAAACGCGCATTCCTACTTAAGCGCCGACGGCAATTTCTATGAATATGTGTACCGCCCCAACAACCTGAACCGGCCCTTCGTGATTGTCGCGCGGCTTGATTCATCCCAGCTGCAGCCCAAGGTGAATAAATACATCGAACAGAACATCATGATCATGCTGCTGATGTCTACCGTGACGATTGCTCCATGATCGCGCTCGGCCACTGGCTGCTGGAGCCGATCCTGTTTTTGCGTGACAATCTGATCCGCGCCCAGGAAAACCCTGAAAATCCCAATATATCGGAATCGCCCTTCGATCAGAATGATGAAATCGGCGGGTCGATCCATATTGCATCCACGCTGATCCAGCAAAACGCGGAAAACATACGCCGTATCAAAAGCGCGGCGGAAGACCAGATTCACAAACTGGCTTATTACGACACGCTGACCGGCCTGCCCAACCGCACCTTGTTCCTGCAGACCATCAACGATATGGCGAAAAAAGATACGCAGGACCATCCGGCGCGCTTTGCCGTGATCGCTATCGACCTGGATCATTTCAAGGACATCAACGATTCCATGGGCCACAATATCGGCGACGCTTTGCTGCGGGCTGTCGGTAAGCGCCTGCGCGCGGCATTGCCCGAATCCGCAACCGTCGCCCGCTCGGGCGAGGATGAATTCGCTGTCACCATGCCGCTGGCGCAGGACACGATGCATGGCCGGGATATCGCGACCAAAATCGTCGGCGTCATCCGCTCCGATCCGTTCAAAGTGTTCAACGAAAACTTCCAGATTCGCGCCTCCATCGGCGTCTCGACCTATCCGGATGACGGCTCCGATCCCGACCAGGTTTTGAAAAACGCCGATATCGCCCTGAACCGTGCGAAGGAAGACGGCCGCGACACCATCAAGGAATATTCCGAAGATTTCGACCGCGCGGTACAACAGCGCTTCCAGATGCTGCGCGATTTGCGCGACGCGCTGGAGAAAAAACAGTTGATGCTGTATTTCCAGCCCCAGCTGGATCTGAAAACCGGACGGATCATCGGCGCCGAAGCCCTGATCCGCTGGTGGAAGCCGGATAACAGCAAGGAAGGCGGTGTCTTTATCCCGCCCGTCGAATTTATCCCGATCGCCGAACAATCCGGCCTGATCGTCCCTATCGGCGAATGGGTACTGAAACAAGCCTGCGAGGCCGCTGCCCAATGGCAGGCGCAAGGATTAAACCTCCGTATCGCCGTCAACGTCTCAGGCGCGCAATTCTATCAAAGCGACCTTGTTGCCTTTACTGCAAAGGTTTTGAAAGAAACCGGCCTGAATTCCAGCCTGCTGGAAATGGAAGTCACGGAAAGCGTGTTTATGGAAGACATCAACCACGCCATCACCACGCTGCAGCGCCTGCACGCGCTGGGCCTGGAACTGGCGATTGACGATTTCGGCACGGGCTATTCATCGCTGTCCTATTTGCGACAGTTCCCGATCGACCGCCTGAAGATCGACCAGTCCTTTATCCGCAACGCGCTGAACAACGGCGACGATGCGGCCATCGCCCGCACCATCGTCCGCCTCGGTCATTCCCTGAACCTGAAAGTCATCGCCGAAGGCGTGGAAACCAAAGACCACGAGGATTTCCTGCAGGCCGAAGGCTGCGACGAAGTCCAGGGTTACCGCTACAGCCGCCCGGTCCCGCTGGACAAATTCAACGCCTTCGTCGCCGGATATGACGGCAATATCGCAAGTTTTGGCTGATAACGCGCCACCGGCAAAAACAATTGAACCACCGAGCGCGCTGAGAAACTCGATATCTCAGTGCGCTCAGTGTGCTCAGTGGTTTAAAATTTTTTAAACGCGAAGCCCTGCAAGATTCGGAGAATAATGCAACTCCGGGCCTCCGCGTTTAAAGTCTTTTATAGCCCTGCCTTGCACTAGTCTGTGGCATAGGCTACAAAAAACCTATGAAAAAAACACAACCCCTGATCGCCGGTAAATGCGCAGGCCCCCTGGAGGGCAGCGTCCGCGTGCCGGGCGATAAATCCATGTCGCACCGCGCCCTGATGCTGGGCACGCTGGCGCAAGGGGAAACCATGATCTCCGGCCTTCTGGAAGGCGAAGACGTCCTCAACACCGCCGAAGCCTGCCGCCAGCTGGGTGCAAGGATTTCCGACGGGCAGGACGGGTTGTGGCGCATCCATGGTGCAGGCCTCGGCAACCTGAAAGAACCTGCCGGCGTGCTCGACATGGGCAATAGCGGTACATCAACCCGCCTTCTGGCCGGTATCATCGCGGGCCACCGCATCAGCGCGGTGATGACGGGCGACGCCTCCCTGAACAAACGCCCCATGCGCCGGATTATCGATCCGCTGACCATGATGGGCGCGCAGTTTATTACCCGCGAAGGCGGGCGTCTGCCCATGGCGATCAAGGGCGCGACCGACACCAAGGCCATGGAATACCGCCTGCCCGTCGCATCGGCCCAGGTCAAATCCGCAGTCCTTCTCGCCGGAATGAACGCAACAGGCATCACCACGGTGATTGAGGACGACCCGACCCGTGACCACACCGAAAACATGCTGCGCCATTTCGGCGTGCCGGTGGAGGTGGAAACGCTTGAGTCCGGCGCCCATGCCATCAGCGTCGAAGGCTTTCACAGGCCGCAGGGCTGCGCCGTCGATATCCCGGGCGACCCCAGCTCCGCGGCCTTCCCGATTGTCGCAGCCTGCCTGGTCGAAGGATCCAATGTCAGCCTGCCGAATATCGGCATCAATTCCCGCCGCACCGGGCTGTACACGACGCTCCTGGAAATGGGCGCGGGCCTGACCTTCAACCGCGAACGCATTGAATCCGGCGAACGCGTCGCCGATATCGTCATCAAAACCTTCGGGCCGTTAAAGGGCGTGACCGTGCCGCCGGAACGCGTGCCGAGCATGATCGATGAATTCCCTGTGCTGGCCATCGCCGCCGCCTGCGCCGAAGGCGCCACGCATATGACCGGCCTTGCCGAATTGCGCGTCAAGGAAAGCGACCGCCTCGCCATGATCGCGAGGGGCCTTGCCGCCTGCGGCGTGAAACTGGACATGGGCGAAGATTCGTTGACCATCCACGGCAATGGCAAACCCCCGCGCGGCGGCGCGATGATCGAAACCGCCCTCGACCACCGCATCGCCATGAGCTTCCTGGTGCTGGGCCTTGTGACGGTCGAACCCATCGAGATCGACGACGGCAGCCCGATCAACACCAGCTTCCCCGATTTCCTGAATCTGATGAATGGCCTCGGCGCATCCATCACCGAGCCCGATATCGGCGAAACCGTCAAACGGATGCTGAATTCTTAAGTCACCCGGATCGCATAGCAGATAAACACGCACGTGACCGCCATCAGCGATACCCCGGCAATAAACGCCACATCCGCCAGCCGTTCCAGCGTATGCAGCCGCTTTGTATTGCGCGTGCGCATCGACCAATAGGATGTCAGCGTCGCGAACAGGAAAATCAACGCGTCCAGCGACAGAAGATTATCCGCGAATGTATCGATTTTCTGCATCGTGATCACAACCCGGATCAGACCGATCGTGGTCAGGCACACGCCCACCATCCCCGCCGATATCGTGCAGATATGGACGCTGATATCCTGGTCGAGCTGCTTGTTGTCTCTGTCCTGCATAAATCTCATCCGTCAAAAACTAAGATCATCATCACGGCATTTTTTCGCAACTTTGTATTCACGGCAGGGCGGATTTGTGATTAAAAATAGGCATGCATCATATTATCATCGCCATAGACGGCACAGCCGCCAGCGGCAAGGGCACGCTGGCGCGGCGGCTGGCGCGGCATTACGGCCTGCCGCACCTGGATACGGGTCTGCTCTATCGCTATGCGGGGATTGAAGGATTGCGGCGCGGCGTTGATATCGATGATGCCGATGCCTCCGCCGCGCTCGCGGTTGAACTCGCCAAAACCCTGACATCTGAAACCCTCGCCGATCCTGAATACCGCAGCGCGGAGGCTGGACCAGCCGCCAGCCGCATCAGCCGCCATCCCGGCGTGCGCCAGGCCATGTACGACCTGCAGCGCGACTTCGGCCTGAAGGATCCCAAAGGCGCGGTGCTGGATGGCCGCGACATTGGCACGGTGATTTTCCCGGAAGCCAGATACAAATTCTTCGTCACCGCCACACCGGAAATCCGCGCCCAGAGACGCTGGAAAGAACTGAGCGCCTCAGACGCTTCCGTCACCTATGAAGCGATCCTTGCCGACATGCTGGAGCGCGACCGCCGCGACGCCGAGCGCGCAACCGCCCCGATGAAACCTGCGGACGATGCACTGATTCTTGATACGTCAGAGATGACGGTTGATGAAGTCGTAAGCTTTGCAGAGCGGTATATAGGTAAACATTAAGGGCTGTACCGATACAGCCGCAACACGCCTTGCAGGATTTTCACATCCAGCGGCAATTTCGTCTGCTTGATCTCGCCATCCAGAATAATCCTGATATACTGCCCGTCTTTTGCACCCGCAGGCCTCAGGACAAATCCCGCGGATTCAAGCGTTGTGACATGGGAATGTTTGTTCCATGTGCCCTCAAGAATGGACGGCACAATCTCTATCCCGCGCAGCCCCGCCCTGAACGCGTAAAAAGCAAGCTTTCCCTGGTTTTCGCCTTTCCTGGCAAAAATTTTGCCCGCCACATCCAGCGCTGGCGCGAATAAAGGCAGACCCATGGTCGAGCGCGGTGCCAACGCATTGGTTGTCACGCCAAAAATCCGTCCCTCGACACGATGTGTCTGCCCAGCATCTTCAATGGAAACTGACAATTGCGGGTGGAATATAAAACCGGCGGCTGCATCGAACGCTTTCGTGAGCGCATCCAGCGGCTGCTGCGCCCGCATATGCTCCCGCGCCTCAAAAAACCGTACGCAATTCTGGTCGAACAACAGGCCATAGAGAAACGGATGCCCGTTGACCATGCCGACATCGACACTGCGCGGTCTGCTGTTCGCGTATTGATATGCGGCTTCTTTATAATCGCTGGAAAACCCCATGTCGCGGGCCAGGAAATTCTGCGTTCCCAGGGGCAGCAGGCCCAGCGTCACATCCGTCCCCATAACCTCTGCGGCCGCGGTCAGCAACGTTCCGTCACCCCCACCGATTATAAGGCTTTGATATTGAATATCTGCAGTCCGCAGCCATGTTTTGACAGTGGGGGCAATCTCTCCGCCCTCAACCATATAAGTTTTGCCTGCCTTGCCTCCGAAAGCCTCTCGCAGATCCGCAATCACCCTGCTTTCCCCGACCTTCATCACGGTGCCGGCAGTGCGGTTGATAATGAAATCGAATGTATGAGTCATAATCTGCCCCTTACTATAAAGATAAGATTTATATTTTCCATACAGTATGAAGGCCGTAACGGCAACTATTTTCAACCCAGATCTGTCTTTGGCCTCCAAACGCTTGCATTTTCTGGAATATTTCTATACATATGGCCCGTTTTAGCGGACATGCTGGATCTATGGTCCATAAGCTGAGTCGTCAGACAGGCTTTCGTGCATCCCTCCCCTGAAGCATCAAAGGCGGCTCACATCTTACACACGGTTCAGACCGGGATGCGCAGACCGTCTATTTTATCTCTGAAAAGGACTACCAAACTATGGCACATAAAGCCGCAAACATACTGGACCGGAATGAGTCCAGCGATTTCGCCTCCCTGCTCGATGAATCGTTAGGGGGACAAAAAAGTTTCGAAGGATCGGTCGTCATGGGCCGCATCGTCAACATCACCGGTGAATTCGCCATCATTGATGTGGGCCTGAAATCCGAAGGCCGCGTCGCGCTTCGTGAATTCTCCGCCCCCGGCCAGACGCCGGAAGTGAAAATCGGCGACAAGGTTGAAGTTTTTGTCGAGCGCATGGAAAACCGCGACGGGGAAACCGCCCTGTCCCGCGAAAAAGCCCGCCGCGAAGAAGTCTGGGCCGAACTGGAAAAATCCTACGCCAAGGGCGAGCGCGTCACCGGCGTGATCTTCGGCCGCGTCAAGGGCGGCTTCACCGTCGATCTCGGCGGCGCTGTCGCGTTCCTGCCTGGATCCCAGGTCGATATCCGCCCCGTGCGCGATGTCTCCCCGCTGATGGGCACGCCGCAGCCGTTCCACGTGCTGAAGATGGACCGCAGCCGCGGCAACATCGTCGTTTCGCGCCGCGCGGTTCTGGAAGAATCCCGCGAGGAAGTCCGCAACGAACTGCTGGTCAATTTGAAAGAAGGCCAGGTCCTGCAGGGCGTGGTGAAGAACATCACCGATTACGGTGCATTCATTGATCTCGGCGGCGTCGACGGCCTGCTGCATGTCACCGACATCAGCTGGAAACGCGTCAACCACCCGTCCGAAGTCCTGACCATCGGTCAGGCGGTGGACGTGCAGGTCATTCGTTACAACAACGAAAACCAGCGTATCTCCCTCGGCATGAAACAGCTGGAAAGCGACCCGTGGGGCGGCATCGCAGCGCGTTATCAGGTCGGCGCGCGCTATAAAGGTGTTGTCAACAACATCACCGATTACGGCGCGTTCGTTGAACTGGAAGCCGGTATTGAAGGCTTGGTCCACGTCTCCGAAATGTCCTGGACCAAGAAAAACGTCCATCCCGGCAAAATCGTTTCAACCAGCCAGGAAATCGACGTCATGGTTCTGGATGTCGACGCCGACAAGCGCCGCATCTCCCTGGGCCTGAAACAGACGCAGGAAAACCCCTGGGCCACCTTCGGCGACAAGTTCAAGGCCGGCCAGGAGCTGGAAGGCGAAATCCGCAACATCACCGAGTTCGGCCTGTTCGTGGGCATGCCCGGCGATATCGACGGCATGGTCCACCTCTCCGACATTTCGTGGGACGACCAGTCCGACGAGGCCCTGAAAGCCTACAAAAAAGGCGACATGGTCAAGGTGAAGATCCTGGAGATCGAGCCGGAGAAGGAACGCGTTGCGCTTGGCATCAAACAACTGACGGCCGGCGAAGATTCCGCTGGTTCGGCAGGCGTTGACGGCATCACCAAGGGCATGGTCGTCACCTGCACCATCACGGAAGTGAACGCAGGCGGCGTCGAAGTCTCGGTGAACGACAATTTGAAAGGCTTTATTAAAAAGGCCGATCTGTCGCGCGAACGCTCCGAACAGCGTCCTGACCGTTTCGCTGTCGGCGAAAAGATCGACGCGAAAGTCGTGAGCGTCGACAAGAAAGCCCGCAAGCTCGGCCTGTCTGTCAAGCAACGCGAAATCGATGAAGACAAGGAAGCGATGAAGGCCTTCGGCTCCACCGAATCCGGCGCATCCCTGGGCGACATCCTCGGCGCGGCCCTGCAAAAAGGCGGCGCGGACAAGGAAGAGAAAAAGCCTGCGAAGAAAGCGTCCAAGAAAAAAGACGCTGAGACAGAAGAGTAAATTATTAAATGTTAAAAAAGCCCGGAAATCTCCGGGCTTTTTATTGTTATGGAGCAGGTATAGGTGCAGTTGCAGGCATGGAACATAAACTTTTTGCGTTAATATCAAAGCTTTCAAGA
>JBGAQU010000067.1:0-15053 GCA_044220535.1 Alphaproteobacteria bacterium
ATCCATTTCGTCGTTTGCTCCAGGCCCAACCATGGATTCCCCGGACAAGCCGGGGAATGACGTCGGGATGGAAACTTTACCTGCAAATACCTTCATATAAATCTTCCCAATGGGGGGTTTCACGTTCAATGAGATTGATCTTCCAATCACGATTATACTTTTTCAGTCGCTTTTCCTTTTGAATCGCACTTTCAGCATTCCCATGTTCCTCATACCAGACCAGAAGATTAACATCATACTTCTCGGTAAATCCTTCAAAAATCTTGTTCTTGTGCTGCCAAACTCTCTTAATCAGATCCGAAGTCATCCCAATATACAAAGTCCCGTAATGTCTACTGGCCATCATATAGACCCAAAACCGCTTTTCTTTCATCATACTCCTCTATCACCACCTCACCCCGTCATTCCCCGGCGCTTGTCCGGGGAATCCATTTCTCCATTTGCTCCAAACCCGACCATGGATCTCCCGGACAAGCCAGGGGATGACGACAGTGAAAATTAACCTACTGATCCCTCCAGACTAATCGCCACAAGCTTCTGCGCCTCAACCGCAAACTCCATCGGCATTTGCTGCAGCACTTCGCGGCAGAACCCGTTGACGATCAACGCAACCGCTTCCTCCTCGCCAATCCCGCGTTGCTGGCAATAGAACATCTGGTCTTCGGAGATTTTGCTGGTTGTCGCTTCATGCTCCAGCCGCGCGGTTGGGTTGCGGCTTTCGATATAGGGGACGGTGTGGGCGCCGCATTGGTCGCCGATCAGCAAACTATCGCATTGCGTGAAATTGCGCGCGCCGTCGGCGCTCGCCATGACTTTCACCAGGCCGCGATAAGTGGAATCCGATTTGCCGGCAGAAATGCCCTTCGCCACGATCCGGCTTTTGGTGTTCTTGCCGATATGGATCATCTTCGTGCCGGTATCGGCCTGCTGGTGATTGTTGGTGATGGCGACGGAATAAAATTCACCCTGGCTGTTATCGCCTTTCAGGATGCATGACGGATATTTCCATGTGATAGCGGAGCCTGTCTCCACTTGCGTCCACGACACATGGCTGTTGCGGCCTTCGCACAGCGCTCGCTTTGTCACGAAATTATAAATGCCGCCTTTGCCTTGCTCATCGCCCGGATACCAGTTCTGCACGGTTGAATATTTGATCGTGGCGTCGTCATGGGCGATCAGTTCCACCACCGCCGCATGCATCTGGTTTTCATCGCGCATCGGCGCGGTGCAGCCTTCGAGATAGGAAACATAGCTGCCTTTATCGGCAATAATCAGCGTCCGCTCAAACTGGCCCGTATTCATTTCATTGATGCGGAAATAGGTCGAGAGTTCCATCGGACAGCGCACGCCCGGCGGCACATAAACGAACGACCCATCCGTGAACACGGCGGAATTCAGACAGGCGTGTTTGTTATCCGCATACGGCACCACGCTGCCCATATATTTCCGCACCAGATCCGGATGCTCCCGCACAGCTTCGGAGATCGAGCAGAAAATAACGCCGGCCTTTTTCAGCGTATCCTTGAACGTCGTCGCCACCGATACGCTGTCGAACACAACATCGACCGCCACGCCCGCCAGCATCTCCTGCTCCCGCAACGGAATGCCCAGCTTGGCGTAGGTCTCCAGCAGTTTCGGGTCGACCTCATCCAACGACTTCGGCTTGTCCGCCTGTGATTTCGGGGCGGCATAATAATAGGCATCCTGATAATCAATCGGCGGATGGCTGATTTTCGCCCATTGCGGCTCCGGCATTTTCTGCCAGTGCGCGAAGGCCTTCAGCCGCCAGTCCAGCAGCCATTGCGGCTCGCCTTTTTTGGCGGAGATAAAGCGGATGATGTCCTCATTCAAGCCTTTCGGCGCCTTCTCCGATTCAATATCGGTCGAGAAGCCAGCCGTGTATTTGTTGATGCTCTGGACCGTCTGGATGGTTTCGTCGGTGATGCTCATACCCGTGCCTCCGCTTTGGCGGTGCGGCGGGGCTTGAGCGCCGGGCGCGCGGCCATCATATCGGCCAGGGTCACGCCCTCAAGCGCCGTCAGGATCGCCCGGTTCAGGGGGTTCCAGCGGCCATGCATGGCGCAATGCCCGCTCAGACCGCAATCCCCGCTGCCCTTTTCGGTGCAGGCGGTCAGGGCAATGGGGCCATCGACGGCGGCGATCAGTTCCGCCATGGTCACGTCCTTGGGCGACCGCGCCAGCCCATACCCGCCCTTGGCCCCGCGCAGGGATTCCAGCAATTCAGCCTTGGCCAGCAGCTTTAGAACCTTGGAGACGGTCGGTTCCGGCAGGCCGGTATCCCGCGCCAGGTCGGCGGCGGATTGATGCGCACCATCATGGCGGCTTAAACCCGTCATGATCACCACGGCATAATCGGCAAGACGCGATATTTTCAGCATACTCTAATCCGTACAAACCCGGTGCGCTTTAAATCTCATGATTTTCACGCAGTTGCAACACTGTTTATATAGTACCATTTTAGTATTAATTCCAGTTTATAATGAAACAAAATGCCACAATATAAACGAAGTTTTAACGAACGCGGGCCATATTGGGGGTGTCTACTGCCAAACAGAGAAAAAGCATTCAGAAATGAGACCCGCCATGACCAGATCCACCGAATCCGAAGCAGACCGCCTCGCCGACGCCGAAACCATCGCCCGCCTGTCCACCGCATGGCTGGAAGATGAAATCGCAGAACCGGCAGGCGAATAAGATTTGAACTTATTTCGTCGCCCTGAACACCAGTCCGGGGTACCGCTTCTGCATATCATCCAGATGCCATGAATTCCGCGCCAGAAAGACCGGGTCGCCGTCATGGTCGTTGGCCACGCAGGACTGGTTGTTATCCACGAAATCCTTCAAAATCTTGTGATCTTCGGCGAAAATCCATCGCGCCGTATGCAGGCTGACCGGCTCGAACCGGACCGGTATGGTGTATTCGGTGCGGATGCGGTCCGCCAGCACGTCAAATTGCAATGCACCCACAACCCCGACAATCCAGTTGGTCTCTGTCGCAGGCTTGAAAATCCGCGCCACGCCTTCCTCGGCCAGCTGTTCCAGCGCGCTGGACAAATGCTTGGCCTTCAACGGATCATCCGGCTTGGCTCGCTGCATCAATTCCGGCGCGAAGCTGGGGATTCCGGTGAAGTGCAGGGTTTCACCTTCGGTCAGCGCGTCGCCGATCCGCAAATTCCCATGGTTCGGGATGCCGATAATATCGCCCGGGAAGGCTTCCTCGGCTGTTTCCCGGTCCTGCGCCAGGAACATCAGCGGGTTATGAATGACCATCTGCTTCGCCGAACGGCCATGCAGCAGCTTCATGCCCTTTTTGAAATGGCCGGAACAGATGCGGGCGAAGGCAATGCGGTCCCGGTGCTTCGGGTCCATATTTGCCTGAATCTTGAAGACGAAGGCGGCAACTTTGCCCTCATCCGGCTGGATCACCCGTTCCTGCGTCGGCTGCGGCTTGGGCGACGGCGCGAAGCGGCCAAGGCCCTGCAACAGCTCTCGCACACCGAACGTATTGACGGCGGAGCCGAAGAAGACGGGCGTCATATGCCCTTCCAGAAAGGCCTGGCGATCGAACGGCTTGCACAGGCCGCGCACCATCTCCACATCCTCGCGCAGCTTCGCCACTTGGTCGGCGGGCAGCAATTCATCCAGCTTCGGGTCGTCGAGGCCGGAACATTCGATGCCTTCCAGCAGCGCTTCGCCCTTGGTGCGCTCCATCAGGATCAGCCTGTCGTTGATCAGATCGTAACAGCCTTTGAAATCCCGCCCCATGCCGATGGGCCAGCTGGCAGGCGTGACATCCAGCGCCAGCTTCTTCTCGATCTCATCCATCAGGTCGAATGGGTCCAGCGCCTCCCGGTCCATCTTGTTGACGAAGGTGGTGATGGGGATATCGCGCAGGCGGCAGACCTCAAACAGCTTCAAGGTCTGCGGTTCGATACCCTTGGCGGCGTCCAGCACCATGACGGCGGAATCCACCGCCGTCAGCGTCCGGTATGTATCCTCGGAGAAATCCTCGTGGCCCGGCGTATCCAGCAGGTTGAAGGTGCATCCTTCATAATCGAAGGTCATGACGGAGGATGCGACGGAAATTCCCCGCTCCTGCTCCACCTTCATCCAGTCCGACCGCGCCCGGCGGCGGTCGCCCTTGGCCTTGACCGCGCCCGCCAGTTCGATCGCCCCCCCGAACAGCAGCAGCTTTTCAGTCAGCGTGGTTTTACCAGCGTCCGGATGGGCGATGATGGCGAAGGTGCGGCGTTTGGCGATTTCGGTCTGGAGTTTGCTCATAACGGCTCAGACCGTATAAGTATCTGGCTTTTTTCTCAATATTTAAATGACCCTAATAATATTTATGAATAATTTAGCAAAAAATTGGGAACTGATCCGCGATATTCCGTATGGGTCCACAAATCTTTCGTCAATGATGTTGAATCCTCCCACCGCCCATTAAGAACCCAATCTGCAATGTTTTTGGCAACATCAGGGTAAGCAATTGAAAACGGCTGTTCTGAAGAAAGCCAATGTTTAATTGTATCTGCACTTAATGATGTCATTACATGCGCCAAACCCATTTGGCTTAAAGCCAGAGCATTCGATGCCTGCTCCTGCTTTCCGTCCATAGGTTTTACAAGAAGTTTTTTACCCATTTGAACAGCCTCGGACGAAAGCATAAATCCTGCATTGGTAATAACGCCATTACATGTTTGCAAATCATTTAGGAATGCCGATTTCGATATAGGGTTTAACGTCAAATTATCTTCGAACGCTATGGATTCAATTGAAGAATTGTATATGCAGAAATGATAGTCAGGATGTGCTTTTAATAATGTCTTGGCATGTTCCGTACTCTCATATTGCAGATAAACAAGGATTTTATTCTGTTCAACTGTTGGCGCAGCATTTATTTGCGGCACTATCGGCGGAACAATCCCGGCTTGGCCAAAATGATGATAATGAAAACCAAGAGAATATTTCACCGGAGCAACTATTCGCGTGATAAATCCAGTATCTATCCCCTCCTGAGCTTTGGGCACGTCGCGATAAAATGCGTATTGATGGGCCAATCCTACAGAAGGCTTTCCTTGCCATGCTGCAGCCCAGGCTGTAACAGGCTCCATATCCGTCAACACAACATCATACGATTTCAAATCCAGGCTCATAACCTCTTTGGCAAATACAACAGCATTGTTGTTGAAGATGGTTTTTAAAGAGCTCACTTTCCCGTCTACAGCCTCATAGCGTAGCCCGCGATTGACTGTGCAAGGTTGGAAAGCATCATGATTGCCGGTTTTACCAGGCGCATATCCCGAAATTAAACAGGTTACATCAGCGCCTTTTGCACGCAGATAAGGAACGATAGCTTCCGCTCTAGAAATGTGCCCCCTGCCGGAAGCCAATATACCATACAGAATACGCATTTTACCCTCGCCCATATTACATAATATATAAGAAGGGTTTTGTCAATTTTTATTACAACACTTTCTAAAAAATCTTACCCTCGAAAGGATTACGCCGTTCCTTATCTTCCACCTCAATCGCCCAGAGATCGGAATCCCGCTCAACTGCGCGCTTTATGTAGGCATCCGCTTCCCCTTCCGGCACGGTCGCACCCTTGAACAAAGTCATCCAGCCCAGTTGGCCGTTCAGGTCGCGCTGCTGCTGAAGAACCAGGCAGCCATCGGTTAGGGTATTGATTTTCAGGAGGATAGAACCGGTGGCGCAATCACCCTTGTGCGCGATGTAATATGTGCCGCCCTTCATGGTCCATGTTTTAAGCTGGGCATCGACCCAAAGGGCCGTGGGCAGGCGGTCGTCGTCGGTCAATGCGTATGCCTCGCATAAATCCACTGCTCAACCGTCAGGCGCGATGCGGCGCTGGCGGCTTCAGGGTGGTGATAGCGGTAAATGCGGCAGGCGGCATCCTTGGCTTCGGATTCGGCGGCGCCCGATTCCTTCATGCCGTGATAACCGTTCATCACGGCACGGCGACATTTACAGGGCGGTTCGGCAGTATGCTGAAAATCGCACATGGTTATTTCTTGATCCGCTTGCCGTAGAGTTCCAGGCGATGGTCGATCAGGTCGAACCCCAGTTCCTTGGCGATGCGGTGCTTCAGGATTTCCAGTTCTTCATTCTGGAACTCAATCACCTGCCCCGTCTCCAGATCCACCAGATGATGGTGATGATCCATGTTCACTTCATAGCGGGAGAAATTGCCGTTGAAGTCGTGTTTGGTGACCAACTCCAGCTCATCCAGAAGGTTGAGCGTACGGTAGACGGTTGCCATGCTGATGGAAGAATCCAGAGCTTTTGCGCGCTCATACACCGCTTCAACCGAAGGATGATCCTCCGCCTGCCCCAGCACGCGCAGGATAATCCGCCGTTGGTCGGTCATTTTCAGACCCGCTTCGCTGCAACGCTGTTCAAGATCACTCATGATAATAGTCCATTGATTAATATAGGTGGGACTTTAGCCGGAACACACCGAATGGGGCAAGAATTTCATTTAACGGCCAGCCGGTACGGCCTGTTTCTGGGATTCTGTCTTAACAATGCGTTCCGCCGGAAGGGTTACAATCACCTTCGTACCCTTGCCGAATTCAGATTCAAGGTCGAGCGTGCCGCCATGCAATTCCGCCATCGCTTTCGCCAGCGGCAGGCCAAGGCCTGTGCCGCCGCGATTGTCGGATGGCTTGCTGACCTGTCCGAACGGTTCCATCGCGTCTTTGATCCGGTCTTTTGGAATGCCGATACCGCTATCTTCCACTGTCATGCGCATAGAGCCGGATTCTGTCAGAAAGGCAGACACGGTGATCACGCCGCCATTGTTGGAATACTTCACCGCATTGCCGACCAGGTTGATCAGAATCTGGCGGATCAGGCGCGGGTCGGCCATCAGCGGCGGCAGATTGTCCTGAATTTTTTCTTCAAGCTTCAGCCCGGCGCTGAATGCCCTTGATGCCATCATGCGGGTGACGGCGGCGATCAGCTGGGATACGCTGAATTTTTCTTCATCCAACTCCACCCTGCCTGCCTCGATTTTCGACATGTCGAGCACTTCGTTGATGATTTCCAGCAGATGTCGCGCGCTTAAATGGATATCACCCAGATATTCCTTATACCGCGCATTTGCCAACGACCCGAATGTTTCTTTCATCATCATTTCGGAGAAGCCGATAATCGCGTTCAGCGGCGTCCGCAATTCATGGCTCATATTCGCAAGAAAGGTGGACTTTGCCTGATTGGCAGTATCGGCCTGTTCTTTCGCCATACGCAGCGTGATTTCCATCTGCTTGCGCAGCGTGATGTCCATGATCGTCGTCACATGGAAGCGGCGGCCATGCGACAATTCCAGCGCAGCTGTCGTAAACAACGCGTTGGCGATGTTGCCATCCTTGCGGATCAGCTTCATCTCACCCGATGCGCGGATACCCGACCGTAAAAATTCTTCATGGTTGCGCCGCGCCTGCGGGCGTTCATCCTGCGTGATGATTTCAAGGAATTCCTTGCCGATCAAGTCATTGCGGGTCCAGCCGTAAATGCGGACGAAGCTGTCGTTGATCCTGACGATGCGCTGCTGCTGGTCGATGACGATGATCCCGACTTCACTGACATCGAAGACGGATGTCAAAAGTGAAATCGCGTCATCCCGTTCACGCTGCAGGGACATCACATCCGAACCCGCCGGCATGGCCATAACGTCCATCAGGACGACCTGGCCTTTGTCATCCATCACCGGATTAACCCAGAAACCGCCAAGACGAATACCGTCAGGCAGGCTTGGCAACGCCTTGCTGACCACTGTTTTTTTCTGGCGCATGACGGAGTCCAGCGCCTCCCGGAAATACCGGGCATTGTCCTCATCGATCACGGTCTCAATCGGCTGACCGATGATCTGGGCGCTGCTTTTATTGAAAAAGGTGGCGGCACGCTGGTTCACCTCGACCACGACGAACTTATCCCTGCCCTCCGGCTCTATAATGAACCGGGGAACGGGCATGGTATCGAATAAGGCCTTGTGATCTATGGCTTTTGCCAAGAAACCCCCGCAAGAAAGCTTATAACCAAATACCATAGATAATACATTTATCTGAGGAAATGATTAAGATCAGATATTGACCGTCCCGAACAATCTATCCCCGGCATCGCCCAGGCCCGGCACAATATAGGCATGTTCATTCAGCTTTTCGTCCAGGGCTGCCACATAAACGGGCACTTGGGGATAGGCATCCAGCAACACCTGAACCCCTTCCGGCGCCGCCACCAATGCCATAAACCGGATCTTATCTGGCGCCACGCCATGACGGACCAGCACGTCCAGCGCATATTTCGCCGAATTGCCGGTCGCCAGCATCGGGTCGACCAGAATAAAGAACCGCCCTTTCGGACTGGGCAGCTTGACCAGATATTCAACAGGTTGCTTTGTCTCATGATCACGATAAAGGCCGATATGGCCAATCCGCGCGGCGGGCATCAATTCTTCCAGCCCTTCCGCCATGCCCAGCCCCGCCCGCAAAATCGGCACGATGGCGGGCTTACGGCCTTCGATCACAGGCGATTTCGTCGTACAGATCGGCGTCTCAATGGTTTTGGTAGTCATGGGCAAAGGCCGGGTCAGCTCATACCCCATAAGCATCGAAATCTCACGCAACAGGATTTTGAAGACAGCCTTTGGGCAAGTCTTTTCCCGCATCAGGGTCAGCTTATGCTGAATCAGCGGATGCTCACAGATATGCAGGTTCGGAAACCGTGGATCTTGCTTCATGACCTGTCTTCCTTGTTTGGGGGTCAAAATAGGGGCTTTATTCGTCGCCCATGGCTTTAACAAGACGCGTTAAGGCGCTTTGTTCTTTGTATTCCATGGCCGCATCACCGCCATCTTTATGCGTTTCCAAATCGGCACGCATATTGGCCATCAGATCATCCAGCGTATCGCCCGGCAATGGTTCGGCCACACAATAGGACATCGTCAATGGATAAAACCCGCCCATGCCGTCCGGCAGCTTGATCTGTTCCTGATCCAGGAAATTGCGCAGGCGGTTGATCGCCGTCGTGCCGCCGCTTGTATCCGAATGCTTCAGGCACATCACAAATTCATTATCGCCGGAACGATATCCGTCATCGAACGACCGGATGCATTTACGGATAAGGCGGCCCAGCACGGCCAGAATCTGTTTCTGCTGGTCATCCTGAATCAGGCGCTGCATCTGTTCAAAATCATCGATCCTGGCCAGCGCCAGGCAGAACGACCGGCCACGGCGGGCGCGGCGCTCCAGCTCACGCTCCAGCTCCGCGACCATCGCCACTTTGTTACGCAGACCACTGGCCGGGTCGATGCCGCTATCCGTCTGTGCAACATCGCGCTCCAAGCGGCGCAGCTGGACAAGAAAACCCTCATACAGCATTTCCAGACCTTCAAAGCCCTTGATATCCGGCCGCGGATTGCGGATGGATTCCAGCATCAGTTTTTCGGCCGCCTCGTGAAGCTCCCCATGAATTCTCTTCACGTTTTGCAACAGCTGCTTTTCAATCAAGTCGCTGCTTTCTTCATCAATCCATCGCTGCAGCGTATCGGGACGCTCCAGAGGAGGGTCATTCCTGAATTGCTCGGAATAAAAAATACGGCGCAGGGTTTGACCATACCATTCGGCATGGTCTTCAAGAACGGGGGCAAGCTTGCTGAGCTTGTTTTGCGCTTCGAATTCAGTATCCATCGAAGGATTATAGTCCAGAAAATGATGCTTGTTTATTAAAATTCAGTGGTTTGGGTAAATTTTCTGCTTTTAATCCGGCAACCATTCATTCCGCAGATGGTCCAGCGTATTGGTGCGAATGGCTTGCCGGACTTCACGCATCAGGCGGTTGATAACAATGGCTTGCCGGACTTCACGCATCAGGCGGTTGATAACGCCCAGATTATGCTGGGTCAGCAATTGCATGCCCAGCATCTCATTCGCCTTGAACAAATGATGAATGTAAGATTTCGTATAATCACGGGAAGCCGGAACGTCTGACGAAGCGTCCAGCGGCGTGAAATCATCAGCATACCGGGCATTCGTAATATTGATTTTTTCACGCTTGCTGCCACGGACAAGGGCTTCGCCATGCCGCGCCATACGGGTAGGCGAAACGCAATCGAAGGTATCGATCCCCAGCTTCACGAAATTGAACACATCCTTGATCCGGCCAATCCCCAGCAAATGGGTCGGGCGATCCGAACGCAGGCGCATCATGTTCATGGCGACGACATCCAGCATTTCACTCTCGCTGCCGCCCAGTGATCCGCCAACGGCCTGCCCGAAAAACGGCTTGCCGTTTAGCCAATCGCAGCTGATGGCGCGCAGATCTTCATACACGCCGCCCTGTGTGATGCCATACAGCGCCTGCCGTCCGTCATGGGTCTGCGCGAAGGCCGCCAGGCTGCGATCACCCCAGCGATGGCTGCGTTCCATGGATTTTTCGGTATAGTCACGATCAACATGATAGGCCGTGCATTCATCCAACTGGTAAATCAGGTCCGCGCCGAGCTTGCGCTGGATATCCATCGAACTTTCAGGGGTGAGCGTCAGCATCTCGCCGTTTTTATAGGAACGGAAGCGCGCACCCTCTTCCGTCACCTTCAACAGGCTGTTCTGCCGCTGGCCCTTGTTTCGGCCCTTGATTTCATCCGCGACCGAGCCGTGGCCCATGGAGAAAATCTGAAAGCCGCCTGAATCCGTCATCATCGGCCCGTTCCAGCCGATGAATTTATGCAGCCCGCCATGTTTCGCGACGATATCCGCGCCCGGCTGGATCATCATATGATAGGTGTTGGACAGGATGATGTCGGTCTGCGCCTCCACCACCTGAGGCATGGCGAGGCCCTTGATCGTGCCTTTGGTGCCGCAGAAAATGTAATTGGGTGTTTCGATCACGCCATGCGGTGTGGTCAGGCGGCCGACGCGCGCCTTGCTGTTGAAATCGCTGTGCAGGATTTCAAAACCGAAATTCGGCCAGTCCATACGGTCGGGCGCGGCCACGACGATGGGCGCGTTTTCTTGCCGCTTACGGTCACGCCGCGACGGTTTTCTGGCAGCATCAGTCATCGGAAATTACTTCGCGGCAGCCAAAGCTTCCTGGATCTGCGCGCGGATCGGGCGCAGGTAAGGCTCCAGCTTGGTCGCAGGGGTCGAAACCAGCCAGGCGTCAAGACCGCCTTTATGCTCCAGCGTGCGCAGGCCGGCATTGCTGACCTTCAGCGGAACCATGCGTTTCAGCGCTTCGCTGTAGATGTTCTGGCTGCGGATCGCCGGCAGGAAGCGGCGTCTTGTTTTGTTCATGGCGTGGGAAACGTTGTTTCCGGTCAATACGCCTTTACCAGTTACCATGCAGCGGCGGCTCATCGTCGTTCATCCTTCGAAATTCGGTTATTCCGGCAGGGACAATAGGGCGAAGGACATATGAAAGTCAAGTATTTGTATTCATATTTCCGGCCTTTGAAACTATGCCTGTAAGCCCTTGGCCTGGGCGGCAAAACATAGTTTAATATCTTTATGACGACAACTACCCCTCAAGGCCCGCTTTCGGATATCGAAAAAATCATGGATCTGGTCCGGGGCATTGCCCCCCTGACCGAGCGGAAACGTGCGCCCTTGCAACATCCACGGGTGGCACTGTTTGCGGCCCATGACCATCTTTCCACGCCCGAACAACGTGTTGAGGCTGAAAACTGGCTGCAGGCCTGTCTTTCTGGAAAATCACATTTGTGTGATGCCGTAACGGCGGAAGATGCCGATCTGCGGATTTACGAGCTGGACCTGGCCCATCCTACTGCGCCTGACGAAGCCTCCATCATCAACGCCATGGCCTATGGCATGATGGCGGTTGAGCCCGGCGTGGATTGCCTGATCGCGGGTGGATTTGGCGGAGGATCCGAAGCCGCCGCAGCAAGGACGGTTGCCGTTAGCGCCATCGCCAGCCTGGACTGCGCCGCCATTGCCGGGGCCATTATCGCTGCCCGGCTTGCGGGCATTCCCGTCATTCTGGACGACCTGACCGCCCGCACATCCTTGAAAACCCTGGAAACCATCAATCCGGCCATCGCCGAGCACTGCATCCTGCCGGACGCCCCCGGCCGTGAACCCGGCACTGCCGGGCTGAATCGCCTGCGCACGATGCGCAGCGCAGCCTGATTTAAAACCAGTTTACCCCGTACACCATCGCGCTGCCGATCCCTGCCGCCAGCAGCAGATGCGCGATGATGCTGATATACAGCCCCCGCTGCAGATGTCCGCTTTCCAGCCTGGCCGTCGCTTCTGCCGGACCCGCCCAGTTTTTCTGCAACGCGCTGCCTTCCAGATCGACCACCGGACCGTTCAGGCTGACTTTCAGCGCGAAGGCCATGGCGGTGACGGGCAACCCGCCCTCTTCATATGGCGCCGCGTGTTTGTGGCTGAACATTCCGGCCAGCGCGCGTGTCATGCCCCCAGTGGGCGTGAACAAACCAGCCAGCGCAATCAATAGTCCAGCGAACAATGACGGCACGAAGCCCATAAGCCTTTCCAGCGCCATAGGTAGGCTGGCAAAACCCTTGCCAAACCCGTCCTTACCGAAACGCCAGACCAGCACAGCCAATCCGGAATACACAAAAGCACCCGGCAATCCCGCGATCAGATACCAGATCAACGGGGCGACCAAGCCCTTGTCAAACGTCCGCGCCGCCAGCGCCATGCCTGACCGTGTAATCGTATAGTCATCGCTGGCGCTGAAATCGATGCGTGTGGAACGGGAAATGTTGAAGAAGGCGCCTTTAATAGCCTTTTTTTCCTTCAGCGCCATATGCAACCGCGACAAGGCAAACCACACGCTGCCCGACGTAAATAACAGCGACAGCACAAATGTTTCCAGCACGCCGTGATAGGGCATATAGACTTTCATGCCCTGCACGCCACGCGCCATATAAAAAGAAAACGCCAACACCAGCAGGGTCAGGATCACGCCACGCGCCACCAGCACCGGCATCGGGCGATGCCGACGATCAAGTTTACTTCCGAATGCCCCGAATACACGGTCAAGCAAACCCCAATACATGGGCCAGACATTCCCGATCCAAGGCCCGGTGATCAGCCCGCCAATCACCGTCAGCGCCAATGCTCCCAATGCCACCGGCAGGCGATCAGGATTGAACAGATGCTGATGCAGAATCAAATAATAATGGTCCATGGCAAAAGGATAACCGAATACATCCGGCTTTAAAAGCGTGGCCAGGCTATGAAAACTAGAAAAACCTGAATAAAAACACAGCCTTGAATACGCTGCATTGCAACATTAACTTTTTGTATTAGAATATCGTGCAGAATGAATTGGACTCTAAGTCCATGGAAAGGTAGCTCCGCCGTGATGTACTTCCTCTACGATCTCCAGCATGCCCTCCTGACACCCGCCCGTCTGGGCGCGGAGGCTTTGCGAACGGTCTACCAGCATCCCTGGAATCCGCTGGCCTCGACCCAGGCCGGGCGCACCATCGCCGCCTATGCGGAAATGTTCGAGCGCGGCACCAAACGGTTCGGCAAGCCGGATTTCGGGCTGAATGAAACGGTCATCGGCGGCAAGACGGTCGAGATTATCGAGGAACATATCCTCGAAAAGCCTTTCTGCAACCTGCTTCATTTCAAACGCAAGATCAAACGGAATGACCCTAAAGTTCTGATTGTCGCACCCATGTCCGGCCACTTCGCCACCCTGCTCCGCGGCACGGTCGAGGCTTTGCTGCCTCATCATGACGTTTTTATCACCGACTGGATCGATGCCCGCCATGTTCCGTTACGCGCGGGCCGCTTTAACCTGGACGACTACATCGCCTACCTGCGTGAATTCATGAGCCTTCTCGGGCCTGATACACATTTGATCGCCGTCTGTCAGCCTGCCGTGCCGGTCTATGCCGCCGTCGCGCTGATGGAGGCGGACAACGATCCCAACGCACCGCTTAGCATGACGCTGATGGGCGGACCGATTGATCCACGCGTGTCGAAAACCAAAGTGACCGAACTGGCCGAAAGCCGACCGCTGACCTGGTTCGAACATTCGGTGACGATGGAAGTGCCCTATTACTATCCCGGCGCGCACCGCAAAGTTTACCCCGGCTTTATCCAGCTCAGCGGCTTTATGTCGATGAACCTGGACCGCCATGTCGGCAGCCATATGAATTTCTTCGGCCACCTCGTCAAAGGCGACGGTGACGGTGCGGAGGCGCATCGCCGTTTCTACAATGAATACCTGTCTGTCATGGATATCACTGCCGAATTCTATCTTCAGACGGTGGAAACCGTGTTCCAGCGCCATTTGCTGCCGCAAGGCAAAATGCACTGGCGCGATCCTGCCACAGGCAAGCTGCATATCGTCGACCCGACCGCGATCAAGAAAACGGCACTGCTGACTATCGAGGGCGAACTGGATGATATCTCCGCCCACGGCCAGACCACGGCGGCGCATATCATCTCAACCGGCCTGCCCGCCAGCCACCAGTATCACCATTTCCAGGAAAATGTCGGCCATTACGGCATCTTCAACGGCCGCCGCTGGCGCACCCACATCATGCCTCGCATCCGCCACTTCATCCGTCACTTCGACAAGGATGTGGATGCAATCCCCGCCGCCGATCTGAAAGAAATCCCTGATAAAAAGCCTGCCCGCTGGAACAAGGCGGAGCATGGGCTGGATGCCGTGCTGAAACGCCTGAAAGAAAAGCAGGAAAAAGTCGGCATGACGGAAAATACCGACGCCTGACGGTTAATGCTAAAGCCTTTTAAGTCGGCTGCGCGTCAAAAAGTTTTGGCAATCTTTTGTACAAAAGATCCATATTTTTAGTGATCGCTATGCCCGCCAAATAAATGTGATCTGTCGATAAAATTTTAAAGCAAGCCGTGCGAGCGGCATGTATGCCATGTAATGCCTCTATGCCTTCGGATATTTCAAAATGAAATTGACCGGCGAAATACCCGAAGTCGGTGAAAACCGTAAAGTGCGCATGAAGTAAATTTTCTGTCATCCCGAACGCAGTG
>JBGAQU010000068.1:0-14895 GCA_044220535.1 Alphaproteobacteria bacterium
CAGAATTCTATACCATGTTCCGCCCGGCGCTCGATAATCCCAATGAGGGCCGATTGGATCCGGATGATCTAAGTCAGGGCGATAACTTTCACCTGTGTTAGGATTATAGTAATTTCCTTCACCATTTCCAGGAGAACTTCCTGGCCTACCACGCCAGACTGTTCCTGGAGGAGATTGGGTAGGATCATTACCTGGCCAAGATAAGTCCTCAATATTTGGCTTATCAGTGATACATTGCGATCCACCGCCAGCAGCTTTTGCCAAAGCCCAAGACAAAACATCAGATGTGCCTTTGCCTAAAACCCCAGCTGTTGCCGCGTTTTTCAAACGCTGGATTTCCGGCGTAGGCGGATAGATTGGATCGCTTTGTCCCGGAGCATTCGCAGGGCTGGTGGTGAAATAATAGGCTCCGCCGATAAGAACAGTCGCAATCAAAACATTGGTACCATTTGGATCTGTATATTTAAGGGGATTTTGCCATGCATACGCATATGTGTTCCATCCGCCTTCTAACCCAATCAAATCCGGCTGGAGGAACCGTGGCACAGTCGGGAAGAACACCCGTGCATTGTTGTTATAGAACGGCGTGGCATCTGTAATAAACTGGCCCGGCCTTCTCAGGGCCGTGGTGAGTGTGCCGGTCGGCGTTGTGGCGCCGAAGGGAGCGACGTTGGCGGTCATCACAATCGCTTGTGTTGGGTCTGTGGCCCTGAGCGGTGTGTCAATGCTATCGGTGTGGAGGGCGTAGATGGTGGATGTCGATGGCTTGATCTGTGCCAATGGCATATCGTCGAGATAGACGTAGTCCGCGACGGTGACGCCAGACCCGCCTGCGGTTTCGATCAGGTTCATGCTTTGGCCGTATTGATGGATCAGGGCATTGGCGGTGCCTGCCTTGGACGTGATGCGCTGGCCGAAGGCGTCATAGCCGTAAGTGTTCGTCGTGCCGAAGGCGGCGGCGCTGGCGAGCTGATCGGCCTTGTTCCAGGTCATGGTGTAGCTTGTGCCGAAGGCGTTCATCGCGCCGGTGGAGGTGTAGGTAATATTGGTCGAACTGGATTTGGTCTGCTGGTTATTTGTGGATGCGACCGTATAGCCTGTGTTGTTATAGCGCGTCAGGTTAGAGTTCGAATCATAGGTGATGGAACTCATCAGGCCGTAGGAACCGCTGGCGTAGCTGATGCGGGACAGCGTGTCATAGGCCAGCCCCTGCGTATTGGCCGCGTTCACATTGTCGCCGATGCCGGTGACGTTGTTGTTGGCATCGTAGCCATAGCTGAGGAACTGGATATTGCCGGATGTGCCCGTATCGGTGAGCGACGTCATCCTGTAATCGACATCGAAGACTCTGGAGTCAGTCACGCCGTTGGCCCAGGTGAGGGATTTCATCGGGCCGAAGGGGTGGTAGGTGATGGAGGTGGCGACATTGACCGTGCCGGAAGACGGCGGCTTGGCGGTGACGGCCGTGATCTGGCCGACGGAGTCGCGGGTGTAGGAGATTTTCCAGCCGGAGCTGGCATAGGTGATGGAGCTCAATCGCCCGGCACTCTCATAGGTGTAGCCGGTGGTGTAGGTCTGGCTGCCGATGGTGCGGGCGTCGCTGGTCAGCAATCCGCGTTCTTCGTAATTGCGGCTTAACGATCCTGCCTGGTCGGTCAGGCTGGTCAGCTGCCCGATGCCCTGGCCGTGCCCGCCCTGGTCATAGGTGAAGGCGACGTTCAATGTGGAATCGGCCGGGAAGGCGCGGGTCAGGATACGGTCGAGCGCGTCATAGGTCATATTGGTGACCGCGCCGGATGCATCGGTCTTCTGCGTCACGCCGCCGTCTTTGTTGTAGGTCCACACCGTCGTGCCGGAATCCGGGCTGGCCTGCTGGATCAGATCGCCAAAGCCGTTATAGACATAGGATGTGGCGTTGCCCTTGTAATCCGTCACGGTCAGGGGGCGGCTGTGGCTGTCATAGGCGATGCGCGCGGTATCGAGCAACGGGTTCTTCACCGTGGACAGGCGGTTGAGCGCATCAAACGTCTGCGTGGTGGTGCGGTTCAGCGGGTCCTTGATGGTGAGGGCATTGCCATTGTTGTCGTAGGTGAAGGTCGTGGTCTGGCCCACGCCGCCCACGTCGGTCTTGATCCGGCCCAGCGCGTCGAAGGTGGCGCTGTGCTTGAACTTGTTGATGGCCGCGCCGTTCTTGAACAGGACTTGCGTGACGTTGGCCGCAGAATCGTAAGTGATCGCCTGGCTCTCGCTCAGATTGTTGGTGATGGTCGTCGGCAGATGCGCGTCGTTATACGCGGCGGAGAGATAGGAATTGTCGGGCAGGGTGGTCCTGGTCAAATTCCCCGCGCTGTCATACTGGAACGCGGTGGTGAGTGAACCGCCCGACACGCTCAGGATGCTCGATGTCATCCAGTTGCGTGTGTTATAGGCGAAGGTGGAGAGCGTGCCGTTCGGGTCGGTGACGGTCAAAGGCAGGCCGCCGGATTTATAGGTGATGACGCTGGTGGCCTGGCTCAGCGCGTTGGTGATGCCGGTCATCGTGCCGCCGGTATAGCTGTAGGTGGTCTTCGCCGTCACATCCGTGCGCGGAAGCTGCGCCGAGGCGAGTTGACCGCTGGACGTATAAGTGAAGGCCCAGATGCGCGTCTCGCCATTGGTGGAGTAGGGGACGGATTGCGTCGTCATGTCGGTGGCGGAGCGGTAGAGCAGATTGCCGTAGGTGGAATCATAGGTGTTGGTGATGTTTAAACCATTGCTGTTCACCGTGCGCGGCAGATGCGCCCATGTGCCGTCATAGGTGATGTTCACAATCTGCTGGTTGGCATTACCGGAGGCATAGACGATCTGCGTCGGGTCGCCATGGCTGTTATTGGCATAGGCGGTCTGGTTGCCGTTCCAGTCGGTATGCGTGGCGAGGTATCCGGCGGAATCGTAGGTGAAGAAACTGCTGGCGGCGGCCACCGTGCCATTCGCCGCGCGGTCGATCTGGGTGACTTTCGGCACGCCCTGCAGCGTGGTGAATTTATACGTCTCGACAATGCCCAGCGGCCCGCGCACGGCGCGATAGCCGGTCGTGTCGTCATAGGACACGGAGGTGAACTGAATCCCGTCCGTGCCGGACTGGCTGGAGATGGCGCGGCCGGTGTCGTCATACGCCCATGTCTGGTACCGGTTGCCGTTTTCATCCGTAATGCCGGTCAGGGCGAAGGGATAGGACGCGTTTTCATAGAGGTAAGTCTGCGACGTGGCGGGGCTGGTGTTATAGGCGACCGTGGCCAGCCGGTTCTGGTTCGTGCTGGAAAAATTGACGTAAGAATAGGACAAAGTCAGCGCGTCAGGCGTGGTAACGGATGTCAGCAGCCCGGCAGAGGAATAGGAAAATCCAAGCTGGCGGCTGTAGGAATCCGACACAAACGAAATCTGCCCGCTCGAATAATTGATCGCCTGGGTGTATCCGTTGCGGAGTTTGATGGAATTCAGCGTCCCCTTTTCACCCGACGCGGTATAGGTTTCCACCGTGTCGTCCGGGTCGGTCAGCGTCCACGTGCTGCCGGATTTCGTCAGGCTGTAATCGACATCGCTGTCCGGCGTGTAGGTGCCGGAATTCGATGAAAAGCTGATCGCCTGGCCGTCGGGCCTTTCCACCGTCACGCCGTAAATGGCGGATGGATTCAAAATCCGCAAATACCTGTCAAAATTATGCCGCCAGTTGCTGCCCATGCTGACCGCATAACTGCCGGGATTCGCCATGCTGTTATAGGTGCGTTTGAAGGCGAGGGGGTTCTGCCCCTCCGTCGCATAATCCGTGACCACGCTGAACATATTCCCGGAGCCGAGATCGATGGGTTCGCCGCAGGATGCAGCACCGGGTTTGCCGCAGGCAATGCCGAGGGATTTTAGGTTCGTCCAATGACCATAATGTGGAGTTGTCGTACCCCCATAAACCAACATAAATGAAGAACCATTCATGTGAGCTTCTGTTTGTCCTGCATCCGGAATAATATGAAGAAGTTGGATAGTTGAATAAGGAACCGTTACTGGTTCATGGTCATATATACCCATTTGCCAGTAAGTAATCTTACCATTTTCAAAACTAAAGCTTGCGGTGGGGTAAGTATATCCAGATTGGCTAAACGACCCAACACCAGAGGCGGCAAAGCTGTAGGCAAGTATCGAACTAAGACCCGCTCCACCAGTATAATTATCTGGTATATTTTTAAACGTTACTGCGCCAGAAACAGAACCGCTAACGCATTCAGTAGGTGGACCATAGGGACAGCTAGCAGGTTCGAACGGGTCACTTGTATAATAATAAGTCTGCACCTGCGCCCATGACTTTGCCACAGGGCCGAACAGGGCCAACAGGCCAGCGGCCATCAAGGTAAAGACAATCCTGCCCATGCATCTCCCCCATCGCATGCGTTCGTAACCGCACCGCTTTTATATCCCGCTTTCAACTTTAAAGCGAGGGTGTATCGGTAAGGGGCGGTACAACCGGGGATCATTTCTCTATTCGTCATCCCGGCGAAAGCCGGGACCCATGCGCTGTAACCGCATCCCAAGATCAAACTTTTTCGCCAGGACGACAAGAAAAGAAAGAAGGTAAAAAAATCTTAACCACTGAGCGCACTGAGGACACTGAGACACCGCGATCTCAGTGTCCTCTGTGCGCTCAGTGGTTCAAAAACTTAGATGCCTGCGGCGCTATTCTGTGCGGCCATTAGCCATATCGCCTTAACCCCCTGTTAACCTTCAAAAATTTTTATATCCGGAAGGCTAAAAACCGCGTTCCGGTAGCAAAGCATTAACCATCCCCCCGCATAATGGACTGACAGCCTTGAAGGGGTAAGGCTGCCATTCTAAACGGTCAGGGTCCTATGAAAAAGACGACAAACACCGGAAAACAAGGCAAAAAAGCGAAATCCCGCCGGGTTCGCATCGCCTATGCGCTGAACAACGCCCAGCCCGTCCGCTGCACCATCGTCAGCGACCAGCCGCTTTTTTATATTGATGTCGAAAGCGACATCGACGACGACATGGCTTTTGATATGGATGCCGGCACCGGGGCAGGGGCCGAAGGCCACGATTATGAATTCGAAATCGCCCTGCTGACCAGAACGCTGGAGCGCAGCCGCCTCGCCGCGTCCTATATCGAATGCATGCACCGCCATGGCGGCCAGTTCGTCCTGAACGCGCAGGTGGAAACGGCGGCCTATGACCGTGCCTCCGGCCAGATCCATATCAACCCGGACCGCACCCGCGCCGACCAGATCCTGCTGGCCGCCCGCGAACTGCGCCGTTTATGGCAACATCGCAACGGCGCGCTGATCGACGCGCTGACCTTCCACCCGGACCAGGCCATCCTGGTCAACCGGGCACAGATTGCCGACCTCTCGGCCAGCATGGTCCGCATCGCCTGGGAATTGCAGCTGGCGGGAGAAAAGGAATACTGGGCGCGCCTCGAAAATTCCGCGCTGGAAGACCTGGCCCGCGCCTTCGCGCGCGAGGCGTTCCTCGATTTCCGCACCGTCAACAACGGCACCGCCAACAGCGCCGTGTTCGAAGCCTGGTTCCTGTCCGAACGCTGCGGCTATGAAGACCGCAAGCTGATCCAGCAGATGCTGTCCGATTATCAGGGCTACAGTTTCGACGGCGATAACGGCGCGTCGCGCGGCGTTACGGCAAAGCTGCTGAACGCGCTCGGTTCCATGCCGTTCGGCAAAAATTACCTCTCGCCCTACATTAACACCATCATGACCGACGCCCTGTTCACTGAAGTCAGGGACCGCTCCAACGCCAATTTCCTGTGGTTCATTAAGTTTGAGCGTACTTTCCGCGAAGCGGAACAAGACTTGCAAACCGTTGATGCATCCGATAGCCATTCTATATCAGTAGATGGCGCATCGCCCACCTCGAATGCAAAACGGTCCCGCGATCATGAAAAAACAGCCGACATCGTCACACTGCCCCGCAGACAAATCGACAACGCGTCCATGGGGAAGGCCGCAACAGCAGGACGCGGCGGCGACGTCGTCCAGTTCCGCGGCAGCCTGGGACCAGGCCAGCGATGATGGCTATGAAGACGACCAGCAAAAGGCAGTCCTGACCATGCGCTCCGAACGGCTGACGCGTAAAACCCATCTGAAGCGTCATCCGCATCCCGCGACCATTGCCGTCTATGATCTGACAAACGGCGACCAGTCCGCGGCGCAGCCGATCCGCCTCAACACGATTGAATCCTGCGAAGGCTTCGAAGACCGCGCCAACGATTCCTCCTTCATCATCCAGGCCGATATCCTGAACTGGTGCGGCGCCATCGCCGCGCAAAGCCCGACCGGCCGCGCCCTGTGGAACCGCGCCGCCAGCCAGGGCTGGGCGCTGGGCCTCGCCGACCTGAAAAGCAACGGCTTCTCCATCGATTTCGAACGCCGCCATGTCTATCTCGACCATTTCGCCCTGCTGCCCTCAGCCTTGGGCCGTTCCGCCTGGTTCCGTAATACATTATTGACCACGCTGTTCCGCGCCCTGCGCGACATCTGGCACGAACCGCATACCAGCGCGCTCGCCGTCTCCTGCGTCGCGGAGGATGTGCTAATGCTCGAACGCATCCGCGCGGCGGATTGCGATACGGTAACATTGCTCGTCTGCTGGGAACTGCGCGGCGCCGGATTTTCCGATCTGTGGCGCCATATGATCGGGTCGGAGGAGGGGGACATGGCCCTGACCTTCACCCGCCACCTCGAACGCGACCCTTCGGCATTGTTCGACGGCTCCGCCTTGGCCTATGCCTTCCGCCAGTGGCATGCCGATGAAAACCGCGGCGACAGCATCGACCACGACACGCTGGAGGCCATGGATCTGCTGATGGCCGAACCCACGGGCGGCTTCGGTTTCCGCAGGTTAAGCGCAGCGGATATCGAAGCCATGGCGACCCTGCCGGGCGGCATCTGCTACCTGCGCGGCCTGGGCGACACCGTCCGCAACGACCCGTTTTTCGCCGGCCTGAAAGACCCGATCAACCAGACTCATCTGTTCCATCTGATTTACGACACCCAGGTGGTCATGATGAACAACGTCCCGTTCCGTGACGCAAAACTGGCGCGGCTGATTTTTCCGGACGGTGAAACCGCCCCCGCTTCGCTGTAATTTCCCAAGCCGCAATTACTAAAATTATATTAATTATAGCGTTTTGCATTACTTGTGGATGCATGCGGCGAAATCATATTATAATGAATAAATAAACCACGAATTGGGGCGTTCGTGAGAAAAAGAAAGCTTATATGGACGATTTTTATCGGCGCGCTGTTCCTGGCATTGTCTTGCGACGTGTGTATAGCGCAATCTCAAAGCGCAGGCCACGATGGCTGTTACCTCTCGGCCCATGGCGATATTCAATGCCCCAACGATCCTGAACACCCCGGCCCGCTCCCGCCGGGCGGAATTGGTGCTCCGCCTTGGGTTACGGCTCCTTTGCCGGGTTCACCGCCTATTCTTGGCATAGGAAGCTGCGGACACCAGAATCCCCTGGATGTGTTCCGGGAACATGCGCGGGCGCGCGAAGGGTATTCAACGAAAGTCTATTTAGACAGCCTCGGCAATCCGACGGTTGGCATCGGCCATCTGGTAGCGCCCGGAGATGACCTGGAAGTTGGCGACGAGATTTCACCTGAGCGTGTGCAGGAATTATGGCTGAAAGACAGCATGGCCTCATTCACTGCCGCAATGGATCAGGCAAAGGGAGCAGGTATATGCGACTCCTGTTTTATCGCTGCGCTGGCCTCGGTTGATTACCAGCTCGGCACGAACTGGCGCGCAAAATTTCCGGTTGTATGGGCGTTGATCGTGGCTGGCCGGTATGATGAAGCGGCGGACCGCCTTGAAACGTCGGCGTGGAATGCCCAGACGCCCGTCCGCGTGCGGGATTTCCAGATGGTGTTACGCGCTTTGCCGCCGAAACCGCCTGCTTGTGTTCCGAATCCGCCGATCGTGTTGCCGCCCAAACTGTGCGACATCGTACCGGAAATGTGTGAACCCATGTGTTATGGCGATCTGTGCCATTGCAAGATGGAACCGATACCCGGCGGCGGCCCTGCGCCCGCGGCAGCGCCTGCTGAAACCGATGCTGCATTACCGGCTGCCGTCCCGGCGGCGTCTGTTGCGCCGGCCGCTGCAAGCACGGCACAATGTTATGATCCCACATCATGTCAGGCGGATGTGACGCCCGGGAATTTCATGTCTGAATTAAACAGCAAGGGCTGCGGCTGTACATTGAAGCTCGCGCCCGGCAATTATCCGTCGTTTAACTACACCAAAAAATGCACTTCAGATCATCCGTTTATTCTGGAGGCCAAAAATATGGGTGGTCCTTCCTTTGGGGGCTTCACCGTTAATGGTGATGGCTTGATCGTAAACGGCATCAACGTAAACAGCCAGATCACCATCAACGGAGATTATAACCGGATAACGCGCACATTATTTGTCGGCAACGGGCAAGTGGATTTCATCGAAGGGTCGGCCTTTAACCGGATCGACCATAACGATTTGATCTTGCCGGTCAGCGCATCGGGTGAAACCAACGCGGCGATTGCGTTTTATCGCCCGCGCAGCACGGCGCAGATGTATAACAATAATCGGATTGATTCTAACTATTTCACTACAAATTCCGGACCGAGCTCTGCAACGGAGGGGTCGGCAATTTTTCACTGCATGTATGGCGCGCAGGATGGTTACCAGTATCTTTCCCGGTTTGGATCGTCACGAACCCTGATCGAAAACAACCTGTTTGAAGACTGGGGCCGTAAAAATGTGATGGAGGTGAAATGCAGTGACAACGTGTTCCGCAACAATACGCTTATCAATTCAGGCAGGGTCTTAAGCCGCCACGGCTACCATAACCAATATCTGAATAACTACATGCAAAACCTGACAACCGGTCTTGCCATTCGCGAATATCAGCAGCAAGTCATTGGCAATTATCTGGACCGCGCACGCATCATTCTGTATGGCGGCACGCGTAAATATCCGGATGGCAACTGCTATCAGGCGCGCGCTTGGATGCCGCCCGGGTATCCCGGCGCGCCGCAGGGTCCGCCTGCTGTGGGCACGTTCCTTGATAAAAACCGCGGGCCGCTTTCAATTGGCGAAACAGAAGGCGCCGGCTGTAACGTCCCTGTCCTGAACACCACAATTGCCTGTCACGAAGGACCAATAACAAAAACCAATTACGATGGCCTGACTGGCCCATCCAGCACCAACTGCGGCTTCACGATGCCGCATAAACTAACCCGTGCCGAAGTTGGCCGCGGCGGCCCGGAAGGCAGCTGCGAAGTACCGGTTGTCCCGGGACTTCCCGTTTGTGAACCGGGTGGGGGCGATCCGCTTCCCCCGCCTCCCGGCCCGATATGCTCAACGAATAAGGCGTGCACCTCAACCGTCACCACCGCGGATGCGCTGCGAAACGCCATGGGCGGCGCGAAATGCGGGGATGTCATCTGCGTAGGGGGCGGGTCCTATAACGGCACGTTCAACCTGAACACCCAGTGCACGGCCGCAAACCCGGTTGTCGTGCACGCGGTTGAAGATGAATCGCCGAATATCAGCGGACGCATCATTTTAAAAACCAAATACGCAATCATCGAAGGCCTGAACGTGAATGGCGATATAGAGGTGACGGGCAGTTATAACCGCATCACCCGCAATTTCGTCCAGAACAGCCATCAGAGCGGCGCGATACGGTTTATCAACGGATCCTACAACTCAGCCGACCGTAACGAGGTGACGGGCTTCGCCGCCCGCGGCATCGAAGTCCAGATTACAGGCGATGCCGGCAATGTGATCGGAAACCGGGTCGAATACAATTACATTCACGATCCATCGGGATCGGGCAACGGCCATGAAGGCATCCGGATATTGACGGGGTCGGGCGCGCCCGACCAGCTGAACTCGGTTTTCAGCCATAATCTTCTGGAAAGAGTAAACATCGACCCGGAAGCGATCTCTATCAAGGCCAATGGCAATACGGTTGAAAACAATACCCTGCTCAATTGTGGCGATGGCCGTCTGAGCAACCGGTTCGGCACCAATAACATCTTCCGCAACAACTATACGATAGGCAGCTACGGCATTGGCATCTTTGATGAACACAATACGGTTGAAAACAATACGATCGTGAACGGGCGCATCTCACTGCGTGCCGGCTGGACGTCTGTGGCAGGAACCGAACCAGCCGTCCTTGCAAAAATCGACAAGTCCAAAGGCCATTACCCGGCCGCCAGCAATAACACCATCAAATGTAATGCGGTCGACCGAATAGAAATCGGCGCCAAATTCAGCGGCGTGCCACATGACAGGCCCGCCTCCGATAACGTACTGACAGGAAACACGCCTGGAACACCTGTGAAAATCTACGAACAAAACACCATGATTACAGGCGGAAGCTGCAACACGCCCGTCGGTCCGTTGACGAAGGCGGATGTGGGCAGGGATGCGCCGGACCCGGGATGCGCCGCGCCCTGACGCACGGCTTAAGCTTGCGGCTGTTAAAATGAAACGTCACTTGCTAGAATGCCTCCATGAAAGGCATCCCGAAAGACCCCATCCGGCAGTTTTATATCCACCTTGTCTCCGACGCGACCGGCGTGACGCTGCAGGATCTGGCCCGCGCCTGCCTTGCGCAGTTTGACGGGGTGGAGCCGATAGAGCGGTTCTGGCCGCTGGTCCGAACGGAAAAACAGCTGCAGCGGGCCATTGACGATATTATCGACAACCCCGGCCCTGTATTGTTCACTTTAGTCGATCGCGCCTTACGTAAACAATTGCAGCGCGCCTGCGCCGATTTGCATCTGCCATGCCTCCCTGTGCTCGATCCCATTATTAAAGGCCTGTCCATCTGGACTGGCTTGCCCAGTAAGGACGTACCGGGTCTGCAGCACGCCCTGGACGATGCCTATTTCAAACGCATCGAAGCGGTCGATTTCGCTTTATCCTATGATGATGGCCAGATGCTGGACGGTATTGAAGATGCGGATGTTATCCTGGTCGGCGTTTCCCGCACATCCAAAACCCCCACCTGCATCTTCCTGGCGCGGCGCGGCGTGCGCGCCGCCAACGTCCCGTACGTGCCGGGGGTTAAACTGCCGGACCGCCTGATGAAAATGACCGGACCGTTGATTGTTGGCCTGACCGAATCCGCGGATCGCCTGATCCATGTACGCCGCAACCGCCTGCGGTCTGACGGGCATGACATGAACCATGAAAACAGCTATCTCGACCCCGAAAGCGTGGAACAGGAAATTCTCGAAGCCCGCCGTCTGTTTTCCAAATGCAACTGGCCGGTGATTGACGTCACCCGCCGCTCGGTGGAGGAGACAGCCGCCGAAATTCAGCTATTATTGCAAAAACGCAAAACCGAACGGGGCAAGAACCCATGACTGAAACAAAGCCCAACAAAATCATCCTCGCCTCCAAAAGCCCGGTGCGCAAAGCGCTCCTGAAACAGACCGGCCTTGCTTTCGACATACAGCCCGCGCATCTCGACGAACGCTCATTGATCGCCGCGCGCTGGGCGAAGGACATGCCCGTGGAGGATATTGCAATTGATCTCGCCCGGCTAAAAGCCGTGACCGTTTCTACATTATTTCCCAACACGCTGGTCATCGGCAGCGATCAACTGCTGATGCATAAGGGCCAGCTGGTGCATAAGGCGCAAACCCCCGCCGATGCCAGGCGCACGCTGCGCATGCTCCAGGGCAGCGGCCACCGCCTGGTCAGCGGCGCGGCCGTCGCCGAAAACGGCATGGTGCTGTGGGATGCGGCGGACAGTGCGTCCATGTCGATGCGCCCGCTGACGGAACAGATGATTGAGGAATATGCGAAAAAGGCAGGCCGCGTCCTGACCGATTGCGTGGGCTGTTACGCGCTGGAAGGCATGGGCCCATGGCTGTTCGATAAAATCGAAGGCGATTATTTCACCATCCTTGGCCTGCCGCTGCCCGCGCTTCTGGGTTTTCTTGCCACCAAAGGCTACGGACCGATGACATGATCCGCGCCTGCGTCATCGGCCATCCGCTGAAAACCACATTGTCTCCGGTGATTCATAATTACTGGTTCAATGCCTATGGGATAAGCGGAAAATATGAGGCGCTGCCGGTGCCACCCGAAAGGCTGGGGGATGAAATGAAACGGCTGGCCGCTGAAGCGTATGCGGGCTGCAACGTCACCATCCCGCATAAGGAAACGGTCATGCCCTTGTGCCGTACGCTCGATTCATCTGCGAAGACGATCGGCGCGGTAAACACGATTTTGTTCACGCCGGATGGCATGGAGGGCCGCAACACCGACGCCTTCGGCTATATAGAAAATTTACGCGCCCATGTTCCGGATCTCGACTGGTCTACTACGAACGTACTGGTTTTGGGGGCAGGGGGCGCGGCCCGGGCGATCGTCCACGCGTTAAAAAAACAAGGCGTTGCGCATATCACCATCGTCAACCGTTCGCGTAACCGCGCCGATACGCTGGCAAGGGAATTTGCCTGTCAGACCGAAGACTGGGACAACAGGCATAAAGCCCTGGCCACCGCCACGCTTGTTATCAACACCACCTCCCTCGGCATGACGGGCCAGCCGCCGCTCGGTCTCGACCTGCCCCATCTGCGAAAAGACGCCATCGTCAGCGATATCGTCTATGTCCCGCTGATGACACCTTTGCTGCAAGCGGCGCAGGAAAAAGGCAACCGCATCGTCACCGGCATCGGTATGCTGCTGCACCAGGCGCGGCCCGCTTTCCAGGCCTGGACAGGTGTCATGCCGGACGTGACGAAAGACCTGGAGGCGCTGGTCTTAAGGGGCGCAGTATGATCGTCGCCGGCCTGACAGGATCGATCGGCATGGGTAAAAGCACGGCCACCAATATGCTGCGCCAGATGGGTGTGCCGGTGCATGACTCGGATCAGGCTGTGCACAAATTGCTGGCCGTTGGCGGGGCAGGGGTCGCGCCCATTCTTGCCGTCTTCCCTGACGCTGCGCATCCCGACGGTTCGATCAACCGTTCGGCTCTGGGCCGCATTATTTTTAACGATATCGCGCATCGCCGCATGCTGGAATCCATCCTGCACCCGCGTGTCGTGTCATCCCAAACACTATTTATTGCCGACAGCCGCCGGCGGGGGACGCCACTTGTCGTGCTGGATATTCCTTTATTGTTCGAAACCGCCGCCGAAAAACGGCTGGATTACACAATCGTCGTGACCGCACCCTATTTTATGCAGCGCCTGCGCCTCCTGAAACGCGGCATGTCGCATGCGGACATCGAAGCCCGTATCGCCAGCCAGATGCCCGATGGAATCAAACGCGCCCGCGCCGATTTTGTCGTGCAAACGGGCCTCGGTCTTGGTTATACTCGTCGGGAACTCAAAAAGATTGTCAAAAAACTGGTTGGATATATGCCATGAAAGTCACCGCCTTTCGCCATTTATTCTCTGAAGGTCTGGGTTCCCTCGGTCAAATCATCGAGAAGGCGGGCGGCAGCTACCAGTATATAGATACCTACCGCGAAGATTTCGAAAATTTCGATCCTCTGTTGCCCGATCTTCTAATCGTCCTCGGCGGCACCCCGGGCGTGTATCAGGCGGATGATTATCCGTTTCTGAAAACCGAGATGAAACTGATGGAACAGCGGTTGAAAAAAGATCTGCCGACGCTTGGCATTTGTCTCGGGTCACAAATGATGGCCCAGATATTGGGCGGGAAAGTCTATAAAGGCCCCAAAGGATCTGAGATTGGCTGGTTTGAAGTAAAGGTCAATGACGCAGGGTCCAAAACGCCCGTCCGCCACTTCGACTCCTCTCAAACGCATCTGCTGCAATGGCATGGCGATACATTCGACTTGCCAAAGGATGCAACTTTGCTCGCCTCCAGCGAAAAATACCAGAACCAGGCATTTTCATACGGGAAGAATGCGCTCGGGCTTCAGTTCCATTCTGAAGTCACGCCTGCCATGCTGAAAGGCTGGTCGGTCGGCGGCGCGGATCTGGTCGCCTGCGGAAAACTCGATATACATCGTCTGCGCCGCGATACGGATGAACACGGGCCGCGCATGATGGCGCAGACGGAAAAATTCATGCTCGAATGGATGGAAAAAACCGGCGTCACGGGAAAATCTGTGAATGCGTGAAATTGTCGTCGATACCGAAACCACGGGCCTTGACCCGCATGAAGGCCACAGGCTGGTTGAAATCGGCTGCGTCGAATTGTTCAATCACGTCCCGACTGGCCGCACCCTGCACAAATACATCAACCCCGAACGCGACGTCCCGGCAGAGGCCGTCGCCGTCCATGGCCTGAACGCGAAATTTTTGGCGGATAAGCCTGTCTTCGCACAGGTCTTTGCCGAATTTCTGGAATTCATCGCTGATGGCGCGCTGATCATCCACAACGCCGAATTCGACATGAAGTTCCTGAACTACGAATTGAAGACTGTCGGTCACCGCGGCCTGAAAAACAAAGTCACAGACACACTGGCCATGGTGCGTAAACGCTTCCCCGGTTCCCCGGCCAGCCTGGATGCGCTGTGCCGCCGTTTCAATATCGACAATTCGGGCCGCGAACTTCATGGCGCATTGCTCGATTCCCAGCTTCTGGCCGAAGTCTATCTGGAACTGATGGGCGGGCGGCAGCACGGGTTGGGTCTGGAAACTGAAAAACAGGCACAGGGCGAAACCGCCGTGTCTGTCCTGGCCGAACGCCAGAAAACGCGCCGGGAACCGCGCCTGCATCTGCCTTCACCTGACGAATTGCGCGCTCATGCGTCCTTGCTTGAACGATTGACCGATCCAATCTGGAAAGAACGCCAGACCGAACCGGGCTGATTTCGTGTAATAAGCCTTAAACCTATTGGCG
>JBGAQU010000069.1:0-14751 GCA_044220535.1 Alphaproteobacteria bacterium
CTATGTGCGGCACCAGTTTCTTATCTTCTTAAGTCACTTAATTGGTATCATCTGGCAATAGGCATAAAGAATTATTTAATAGGAGGCGGTTCCGGCACGGGCAAAGCCACGGTGGCTGAAGAATTGTAGCGGCGTTGGTACCATGTTCTTCATGGCGACCGTCAGTTGGTTTATCGGGGCGATCCGGAGACGGGGGAGCCTGTTCATGAACCTGCTCACAAAAGCGAGATGGACAAAGCTTTATGGATGCAAAAACATCACCTTTGGGATATTGGGAAGGTCAAATCCATAGTTGCTGACCACAGCAAACCAATCTCTTTTTTCTGCGGCGGTTCGCAGAATTGTTCAAAATTCGTAGACCTGTTTGACGAAGTTTTTATTCTTGAGGTCAAGGATCTTGACACCATATTTCGGCGCATTGATGAGCGCGTGGCGCGGGACCCGACGGATTGGGGCGGGAAACCGGAGGAAAAGGAACTGGTCGCGCAATCGCATCGAACAAAAGAAGAGATACCAAAAAGCGGCGTTGTGATAGATGCGACTGCGCCACTTATGCATGTCGTTGACGAGATCATCCGTCAAAGCGACGCCAATCAAAGTACTTTAGTGAAGTCGCAGAAACCTTAAGCGTTGATCGTTTAGCAATACTGGCACTTGCCGCTGCCATCGCACACATGGCATTTGCCTGTACCCGTGCAGCGTTCGCAGGGCTCGGGGTAGACGTGGAAGCCGGTGCCTGCGCAAATCTTGCACTTTCCGTTGCCGGGGTTGGCGTCGGCGTGGCATTTTTTGGTGTCGTCACATTGCTGGCAACCGGACATTTAAATGTTCCTTTGATGTATGAATGGAAAACTTATTGGAAAAGCATACTAACGGCCACGGCCTGCATTTTAAAGTATTTTTTTGACTTCACCCGCATGCGTATCTTTTTGCTTGAAAAGGTCTTCATTCAGTTTCTTTTGCCGGACGAGGGCGCCGGCCCGATAGCTGATTACTCTGTTCGCGTCCAGCAGGTCGGCGCTGGCCAGGATGCCCATGGTCTGGGCCCAGGTGTTGCGGGCCGCCGTGACATCATCCAGAACCATGGCGAGGCGCATATGTTGGGCGGGCCGGTTGTTGTCGCTCAGGCGCTCGGCTTCAGGGAGGAAGGATTTTAACAGGTCCAGCGCGCGCGTCACTGCGGCCAGGGATGTTGCATTGGGCATATGCTGAACATGCTTGAACGCGGTTTCTGCGAGGCGGGTGGATATATCTATCTGGGCGGCAAGAGCGCTTTCCGCCTTCTGCAGTGCTGAATCATCAGGTGATAAAGCTGGGTCTATGTTTGACATGCTGAATTCCTTTTTATGGAGACTAAGGCAGGGCAAGGCGGTTGCCAACCAAAATGAAGATCAGTATATCTGCGCCCTGGAGCTGGCAAAAGGCGTTATATTTCATAATTTATGGAGTATCTATGATTAAGATTGTTGCTATCGTTATTATCGTTCTGGTGGCCGGGGCGCTTGGCTATGCCGCGACCAAGCCGGACTCATTCCGCTATGAACGGTCGATTTCGATCAAGGCGCCGCCGGAGACGATCTATGCGATTTTGAACGACCTGCATAAGGGCGCGTTGTGGTCGCCGTTTGAAAAGCTGGACCCTGATATGAAGCGCACGTTCAGTGGCTCTGATAAGGGTGTCGGGTCGATCTATGAATGGGATGGCAATTCCAAGGCCGGGGCAGGGCGGATGGAAATTGTGGAGTCCGTGCCGTCATCGAAAATCGTGATGACTCTGGATTTCCTGAAGCCGTTCAAGGCGCATAATAAAGCCGAATTTACTTTGGCGGCACAAGGCGAGAACACCGAGGTCACCTGGGCGATGTATGGGCCGAACCCCTATATCGGCAAGGTGATGAGCATGGTGTTCGATTGTGAAAAGATGGTCACCAGGGAATTTGAAACCGGGCTTGCCAATCTCAAATCCCTGGCGGAAAAATCTTAACGGTTTTTATGGGCAGGCCATACCATCCGGCGGGCGACGAAGCCGCCTAAAAACGCCATGCCGATGCTTTCAAACGGTTTGGCGGAGACGTATTTGCCGACGCGGTTTTCTGCGCTATCCATTTTTTCAATGGCTTTGTCTTTCGCGCTGGCTGCTTTTTCCTTTACAACGCGTTCGACTTTATCGACCGTCTCCTCAATGTTATGGGCTATGGCCTGCGCCGTGCGGTGGGGGATGGTCTGGACAGGACGGTTGGGGATCATGTCTTTGCCGTTTTGCATGGGGAACTCCTTATCTGATGACAGGGTACCAACGGCTTTGCGGCGATCTTGTTCCGCAGTTTAAGGCCAATGGGCGCGCACGAATACGCCGACCGCGTAATCGACGATACGCGTCCGCTCCGCTTTAGAGACGGTTTTTTTCAGGCCGAGCAGGCATTGCAGATGCAGTTCGGTCTTGATCATGTTCAGGAACAGGCTGGCGGACAAGGCGGGATCCTGGATAACAAGCCGTTTATCTTTATGCTGGCGTTTCAGCCAGTCGGCGAGCAGCGCCATGACCCGTTTGGGACCCGTCTCATAAAACATCTGGCCCAGTTCCGGGAAGGTCTGCGCCTCCGCGATGATCACGCGATGCATGGCGAGCGGCTGGGGAGAGAGGATCAGGTCGAGAAACGTGCCGGCCATGGTTTTCAGGACGGTTTCGGGGTCTGTCTCAGGCCCGTTCAGGCAATGTTCGAACTGGTCGAACATACCATCGCACCGTGTTTCGATCACGGCGGAGAAAATGGCTTTTTTATCCTTAAAATGCTTGTAGAGCGTGGGCTTGGAGACGGGCGCGGCCTCGGCCAGGGCGTCCATGCTGACGGCGCTGTAGCCTTGGGCAACGAACATCTGCCCGGCCACTTCCAGGATCCGGGCGCGTTTGCCGTTTTCGGCGGGTGCTTCCAGCGGCTTTTTATATTTTTGACTCTTCATGGCATCTTCCTATATACCATGATATACTAAACTGTGTAGTTTATTCTAGAGGTTTTTTGACATGGATGATTTTGAAGCGGATGAAGCGGTCAAAAACAGCAGAAAACAGGGCAAGAAGCCGCCCAAGGCGCTGCTGCGGATTGCGGTCGTTCTGACCCTGTTCGGCGCTGGAGCCTTTGGTTATTCCTGGATGCACAGGGGCGAGGAAGCGACCGATGACGCCACGTTCGAGGCGAGTGTTGTGACGATCAGCCCGAAGGTTGGCGGCTATATCAAGGTCTTAAATGTCCGCGATAACCAGGTGGTGAAGGCGGGGGATGTGCTGGTCGAGATCGACCCGGCCGATTATGCGATCAAGGTCGCAAAGGCGGAGGCCGTGCTGCAGGCGGCGCAGGCCAATCTGATGGCGTCTGGCAAGACTTTGGAAACGGTCAAGATCCAGGCACCGTCGGGTACAGAAGCCGCGAAGGCGCAGGTGGAACTGGCGCAGGCGGACTATGATAATGCCGTGATTACGCGCAAGCGCCTGCAATCCTTAAGCGATCAGGCGCGCAGCAAGCAGCAGCTGGACGATTCCATCGCTGCTGAAAAACGCACACTGTCCGCATTGAATGATGCCAAAGCAAAATTGCGCAGCGCGCAAACCGCGCCGCAGACGGTGAGTGCCGCGGAAGCAACGACACAGCAGCTGGCGGCAGTGGTGAGCCAAGCGCAGGCGGATCTGGATCAGGCGAAGAAGGATCTCGCCGATACGAAAATCATCGCGACGATTGACGGGCGTATTGCCAATCGCGGCGTGGAGCAGGGCGATTATGCGCAGCCAGGGCAGCTTTTATTCTCGCTGGTTGGTAACGATCCGTGGGTGGTGGCGAATTTCAAGGAAACGCAGCTGCGTGAGATGAAGCCGGGGCAACGTGTAGACATCGAGGTGGATGCTTATCCATCCCTGATCCTGAAAGGCAAAGTGGAGAGTTTTCAGGGAGGGACTGGCGCGCGGTTTTCAGCCTTCCCGGCGCAAAACGCCACAGGGAATTTCGTGAAGATTGTGCAGCGCGTGCCGGTGAAAATCGTGATCGACCAACCGGTCGAGCCGCGTTACATGATCGGCCCCGGCATGTCGGTCGTGCCGACCGTGTATACGCAGTAGCATGGCCGCCGATGCCGCCATAGCCGTTCCCAGCCAGCGTTTCGCGGGCAATCCGTGGATCATCGCGGTGGCGGTCAGCCTGGCCGCGTTCATGGAGGTGCTGGACACCACCATCACCAATGTCTCGCTATCGCATATCGCGGGGTCGCTGGGGGCCAGCCCGGATGAAAGCACCTGGGTTCTGACATCCTATCTGGTGGCGAACGGCATCGTGCTGCCGCTGTCGGGATGGCTGTCCGGCGTGTTCGGGCGGAAGCGGTATTTCCTGTTATGCATCGCGGCGTTTACCGCGGCGTCTTTCGCCTGCGGTGCTGCGACATCGCTGACCATGCTGATCGTGTTCCGGCTGGTGCAGGGGCTGGCGGGCGGCGGGTTGCAGCCGACGCAGCAGGCGATCATCATGGACGCGTTCCCGCCGGAAAAGCGCGGCGCGGCGTTTGGCGTGACCGGCATCACCATGATTGTGGCGCCGATCCTGGGCCCGACGCTGGGCGGCTTTATCACGGACAGTTACAGCTGGCGCTGGATCTTCTATCTGAACGTGCCGGTCGGGCTGTTCGCGCTGTGGATGGTCAATATGTTCGTGCAGGATCCGGACCATGCGAAGGCGCAGGGCGTGAAGACGATCGATTATGTCGGCCTTGGCCTGATCGTCATCGGCCTCGGCGCGTTGCAGATCGTGCTGGACAAGGGGCAGCAGGAGGACTGGCTGGACAGTGCGTTTATCCGGCATTTCGCGACGATCAGCGCGGCGTCCCTGACCTGCGCCGTAATCTGGCTGTGGCACCGGGACGACCCGGTGATCGATCTGAAACTTTTGAAACAGGCGAGTTTCGGCCTGTCCTGCATTATGATTTTTTTTGTCGGGTTTGCATTGTATGCCAGCAGCGCTTTACTGCCGATCCTGACGCAATCGCAATACGGGTATAACGCGACATTGTCCGGCATGGTGCTGTCGCCGGGCGGGATGGCGGTGGTGTTCCTGATGCCGATCGCGGGCATGCTGGTCGGCAAGATCCAGGCGCGGTATCTGGTGGCGTTCGGGTTCTTCCTGTGCGCAGCGGGGCAGGCGGTGACGTCATTCGTGACGCCGGACTGGAATTACACTTTGTTCACCCTGGCGCGGATCGTGCAGGTGCTGGGCCTGCCCTTCCTGTTCATCCCGATCAGCACGATTGCGTTCATGAACATCCCTAAGGAAAAAAGCAGCAAGGCATCGGCTTTGTTCGCCATGGGACGCAATCTGGGCGGCAGTATCGGCATTGCGCTGGCCGCGAGTTTTATCGCGCGGCGCGAACAGGGGCATCAGACGGCGCTGGTGCAAAACCTGACGCCCAGCAGCCCGGAATATCGCGGCCTGATGGATACGTATATCCGCTATTTCGAAGGCGCGGGGCAAACCCATGCCGAGGCGATCAAGGCGGCGATGGGCCGGATGAATTTCGAATTGCAGCATCAGGTCGTGATTTTAAGCTACAACGACGCCTTCCGGATCATGGCGATTACATTGATGGGGCTGTCGCTGCTGGCGCTGTTCTTCCTGCCGCATAACAAACCGGGCATGAAAGGTGCGCCAGGCGGCGGGCATTAAGCTATTTATGAATGAAATGGATGTTTGGGTTCGCCGAAACGCAAAGAAAATGTCTCGGGAGAGATCGCCTGGATAGGGGCTTCATATTTCATTTTTTCTGCCTCGAACCATTTTTTAAGATCATCGATTTCCTTTTCAAATCCCATTTTTGCAATACGACTAAAAGCGTAATTTGTAATCATTTCGGCTTCCGATAAATTCATGAATGCCAATTCTCTGAATGCATCAGCATAAGCGAGCATCGCCGCCGCACCTGCCTCAGTGTTGTCTGAGACAGAGGCAAAATTTAGTCTTCTGTATTGTCTGGTCATTTCATTTTCGATGATCTGCTGGGCGGGGCTGGTGACTTCTTTGCGGTTCCGATCTTCCGGATGATTTTCTAAAACTTTGAGCATGTTTTCTGCATGCTGACGGAGGGCGGGCCGGCTGGGGTCGTCTTTTGCCAGAAAAGGAAAGCAATTATGTATTGTTTTAAAGGCTGATTCATATTCATGCTCGGTGCAATCATTCAGTGAATCGGCAAATATAGATGCAGCTTGCGCAACCCTGTCTTCGTAACCACAGCTTTTAAGGTGCCGGAATAAATCGAAATAGCCATGTAAAGAAAAGGCCTTTTGAGTTTCCCGGTCGCCCAATGCGTCAAGACATGCCTGTAAAACGAACAGATGTTCCTGCTCTGTCAAAATCCGAGAGTCTTTTTCAAGGACCCGGACGATGCAGTTTATTGCGTCCCTGCGCCATTCATAATCCCCATGCGACCAGTTATTCAAACACAAGGCGGTGAAGTTCACGAAGCCGGCTTGCTGTTCATGGAAATACAGCCGGTCTTCTTCATTCATGGATTCAATCGCATACATGCAATCAATGACCATTTCTTTCGTTGCCTTAGATGACAGGAGCAAGGTTTTTTCAAATAAAGACTGGGCAAGCTCTGCCATGGTCCATTGGATATCGCGCTCCCAAGGACCTGCATGCTTCATTAAAAATGAAGCCGCCGTCAGGCTTGCCAAAGGCTGCTCTTTTACGGCGCGCAGTGCATAATCTGCGAGAGAGTTATGTATGGCGTGTTGGATACGAACGCCGCCGACGGCAGAAAGCCGGTCCGCCTCCCTTGCCGCAAGAATTGTGCTGTCGATCGCCGCGGCTGGATCATGGTCTGCCATATAATCCAGAACGCGTAAAAGCGGGTTTGCAAAATTTTTAGGATCTGACGACGCAGCTGACGCCAGCAATTCTATACGCGCCCGGCATCGCTGAATGCTGCCGGCGCGGATGGCGTCGTTGAAAATACCCAGAAGGTTGCTTGCTTTATCCGGTCTATCCATATATGCCTCTCAATTTTATGCAAATTAAGAGGGCGGGGCAAATAATGTCAAGAATTTTAAGGATATTTTAGAAATCAGACTTTTTTATCGAGTATTTTCAGCAGATCGTCCTGCATTTCGGACTGGGTGCGGATGGTGGTGGCGTTGGCTTTGTAATTGTTTTTGGCGATCAGTATGTGCACGGATTCTTCGGCCAGGTCGATGTTTGGCGTTCCGACCAAGCCATCCGCATTCGCGAAGGGGGAGGAGGGGTCGAAAGCGGGGACGAAGGCCGGGGTCTTTTGCGCGATATCGGTGATCACACCGCCAGTGGCGGTTGTCTGCTGCTGTACTGTTTTAGGTGTATAAGGTGCTTTGCCGCCTTCGAGGTTGCCGGTCGTGTTGATATTGGCGATGTTCTCCGCACTGACCGCCACTTGGGTGGAAGCGGCGCGGAGGCCGGACAGGGCTGAAGCGATGGCGTCTAACATATTTAAATTATACCATTATATGTGTTAACATTGCCAAAACCCGGTTTTGAGCCGGGTGAGGTTTTTCAGGATATACGCCATGTTTCGCCAAGTTCTTGTAACTGCATTGTTTTTCTTCCTCGTAGCGATCGGCTCCGCCAAGGCGGATTCCAAGGTCGACGGCTTTGCCGGATGGGGGCCGGGGCATTGGGAGAAGGACGGCAAGTTCCAGCCCTATATCGAACACCCGACTCAGCCGCAGCATGAACAATGGCGCCGCGACCCGTGGCAGCCTTATCAGTGGGCGGCGCAATATGACGGCGGCGGGCAGCAGGTGATTGACGGGTTTTATCAATCGGACATCCTGCGCAAGCAGTATGTAAAGAACGGCACGCCAGCGGTGGATGTCGGGCCCGGTTTTTATATGCTGAGCGGCAACGACAAGCGTAAGGTCGCGGCGATGGTCGATTATGTTTACGGCATCACCAAGAACGATTTGTACGGTCTATATACGCTGTATGACTGGAACAATCACAGGCCGGTCGGGACCTATACTCAGTATGGGTTACAGTTACAGTAGAGTCAGAGGCAAAAACTCGATCCTGTAAGAATTCAGGTTGAATCCGGGCGGCAATTCGGATTTATCACTGCGCCATGGGTTATCTTTATCAGCAAAAGCATCCGCGATCAGATCGAATAGAGGTGTTGCAGAAGGCGCGTATTTCGTCGCTATGCGATGTATGAATTCCGTTGTCTCCTGAGGCCATCCTGCCGCCTCCAGTATCGGTCCATGGCAATCAAGATGGTTCTGAAGTGCTATTTCGTCCCATACATACAAGGCTCCGGAAAAAACGTTACAATCGCGTTCTGAAAACAGAAGAGTTTGCAAACCCTTCTGCTGCAGTTCGGATTGCATGTCCTCGACGGATCGTCCGCATAACATGACAGTCTCTACAGGCAGATATCCAACCGGTTTATCGGGTCCCACCTCTGTCAGATCCCGTAAATAGTTCTGGATGTTTTCGGGCATTAATTCCTGCTTTTATCCACCAGCTTGTTCTTGCCGATCCAGGGCATCATGGCGCGCAGGGATTCGCCGACCTGTTCGATTTTGTGTTCGGCGTGGTTGCGGCGGGTGGCCTTGAACATGGCTCCGCCGGACTTCATTTCCTGCACGAAATCGCGGGTGAATTTGCCGGACTGGATGTCCTTCAGTACGCGTTTCATTTCGGCCTTCGTTTCATCGGTGACGATGCGCGGGCCGGTAACGTAGTCGCCGTATTCGGCGGTGTTGGAAATGGAATAGCGCATATTGGCCATGCCGCCTTCATAAAGAAGGTCGACGATCAGTTTGGTTTCATGCAGGCATTCGAAATACGCCATTTCAGGGGCGTATCCCGCCTCCACCAGCGTTTCGAAACCGGCGGTGATCAGATGGGTCAGGCCGCCGCAGAGAACGACCTGTTCGCCGAACAGGTCGGTTTCGCATTCTTCCTTGAAGGTCGTCTCAATCACGCCGGAACGGCCGCCGCCGACGGCGGAGGCGTAGGAGAGGGCAATGTCAAAAGCCTTGCCGGATTTATCCTGATGGATGGCGATCAGGCAGGGCACGCCGCCGCCTTTCTGGTATTCCGAGCGCACCGTGTGACCGGGGCCTTTGGGCGCGATCATGAACACGTCGAGGTCTTCGCGCGGTTCGATCAGGCTGAAATGGATGTTGAGGCCGTGGGCGAAGGCAAGCGCCGCGCCTTTTTTCATGTTTTCGGCCAGGCTGTCGCGGTAGAGATCGGCCTGGAGTTCGTCGGGGGTCAGCACCATGACGACATCGGCCCATTTCGCGGCCTCCGCCGGGTCCATCACTTCAAACCCTGCGTTTTTTGCCTTCGCCGTGGTTTTGGAGCCGGGGCGCAGGGCGATGCGGACATCCTTAACGCCGGAGTCTTTCAGGTTTTGCGCATGGGCGTGGCCCTGGCTGCCGTAGCCGACAATGACGACTTTTTTATTCTTGATCAGGTTCAGGTCGGCGTCGTTATCGTAATAAACGCGCATGGAGGTGGTGTTGGCGGGTGCTTTTGGCTTTTTGGCGGCGGTGCTCTGGCTCATGGTATAATCCCTCTATCGGCTTGTTTTCCTGACGTTAAACGCAATAGGCTGCGCGGGTAAAGAAATATTTACTGTCTCATGCCCTTTGCCACGGCCGTGTCGAGTTTGATGAAGTCTTCGGCGTCGCCTTCAATTTTGTCGCCGGCCTTGCCGAGGATTTTGTCGCCGACCTGGACGCGGCTGATCATGGCGTTGTGGCTGGAATTCATAGGGCCGAAGGATTCTTCGAACAGGCAGTCGTAGGTCTGGGCGTTGTCGGGGTCGTCTTTCAGATAGGCCGTCAGGACGATATGGCGTTGGCCGGGTTCGGGGCTGCTAAAGGCGGGGGTGAATTTGTCGATGGTCTGGCCGTCCTCCAGCAGGGTTTCGACGCCGGTCTTACAGCCATTGGCGAGTTTCGCATCGGCCTGTTCGCGAGTGACGCAGGCGGTGAGGGCGAGTGCGGCGAGGCAGAGAAGAGATGTGGATACGAAGCGTTTCAGATATGATCCTTTTAGAATTTGAAGTGACGGGTTTAAAGTTTTCACCGCAGAGGCGCAGAGGACGCAGAGAAGAAAGAAGGTTTTTAACACGAAGGCCACGAAGGTGATCACGAAGATCACAAAGGCTTCGCGCGCTTCGTGTCCTTTTTCGTGATCTTCGTGTTAGACTTTAAGTCTTCTTGCCTGCGGCGCTTAACTCTGTGTTCTCTGCGTCTCTGCGGTGAAAATCCTTTGTTTTTTAATCCAGGTCGCCCATGGCGTGTTCGCCGCGGGTGATGGCGGCGACGCCGGTGCGGCTGATGTCGACTAATCCTAACGGCACCATCAGGTTGACGAAGGCGCCGATTTTTTCGGGGGCGCCGGTGATTTCGAAGACGAAGGATTCCAGCGTGGAATCGACGACGCGGGCGCGGAAGACATCGGCGATCTGCAGGGCTTCGAGGCGCTTGTCGCCGGTGCCCGCGACCTTGATCAGCGCGAGTTCGCGGGCGACATGCGGGCCTTCCAGGGTGAGGTCGGAGACCTGGCGCACGGGGACCAGGCGTTCGAGCTGGTTGCGGATCTGTTCGATCACGATATCGGTGCCGGAGACAACGATGGTGATGCGTGAAAGATGGCGGGCATGGTCAATTTCCGACGCGGTCAGGCTTTCGATGTTATAGCCGCGGCCGGAAAACAGGCCGAGGATGCGGGCCAGCACGCCGGGTTCGTTATCCGCCAGGATGCCGAGCGTATGCACGGCCATTTTTTCTTCGCGTGGCGCATCGCCATAGACGGATTGGTTTTTGGGCATAGATGGGGCTCCTGAATATTCTAACCGACACTATAGCGTGTCCTTTAGTTCGTTTTGCGAAAAAAATGCACTGTTTTCACAACCGACTGATTCATAAGCGATTCCGCTATACTTCAATTGCGCGAGGGCGAAAGCCTCCTGCCCGTGCGGGTCGGTGATCAGCAGCCGGGCGAGGCGCATGAATGCGCGCTGGTGCCTGAGCAGGTCGTTGGCCCGTTGCATGAGCAGGCTGCGGTCGCCGTGCTTCAGCGCATTCAGACGGGAGCGGCTTTTGCCCTCGGCGGTTTTGGGGCCGGTGGATTTTTTCCAGGGTTTTGAGGCTTTGAGCCGGGCGGATTGAGCGGCGCGGCGTTCTTGTGTCCATGTCATTGTGTCGTTCCTCCTTGGGAGATTGTAGGAATAAAATCCTTATTTGTCAAGATGATCTTGGCGCAAGGGTACAGAAACTTAGAAAAAATTTTAGAAATTTATTGCAAATATTGTATTCATGTATTAATACAATAACACATGATATTTTATTTCATTCATCATATTGGAAAAAAGTAGGGGCAGCAGGCGCCAGCTGTCCGGGTTGCCGTTCCTGTAATGATAGAAAGAAAAAATATGTCTGTTCCCTATGTTATGACGGATGATCTTGTTTTGGCTTCGCGCGCATTTGAAAAAGCGGCGGGCGCCAGAATGCCCTCCAGTCGTTCCTGCGGTATTTACGGGAGGGCGTTAAAGGCGGCTTTGCGAAAGATATTTCAAAAGGTGGATGTGATCGGTTCCGATGAAATCTCCGGTTTTTTTAACAGGGCGGCGGCTGTTTCGCCCATGCCGCTGGCCAGTCTGTCGGAACTGTCGCAAAGCATACCTGAAACCATGATGCTGCGGCTGTCGCGCGGCGTGGACGAGAGCATGCGGCCGCTGGGGCTTGTGGCGCGCGACAATTCCGCGGAATCGCCTGCGCGGCAATTTGAAAGGCTGGCCGCGACATTGAAGCAATCCGGTAGCAGGGAACTGGCCATTCTGGATGATGTGATTTTTTCGGGCGGGAGCCTTCTGCAGGTTGCTGCTGAACTTTCCGGATCAGGATTGCGTGTGCGCCGTGCCTATGCGGTGGCCGCCATTGCCGGCGGCGCGGCCCGGCTGAACGAAAACGGCATCGAGACGGTCAGCGCGCGGTTGTATCCCAGCGTGATCGACGAGATATGCGCGCGCGATATCGTGCCGGGGGTTTACTCAGGCGGCCGGACATGCCGCATGGCGGACGGCACGATCCGGTCCGTGCCTTATCTGTCGGCCTATGGCGGGGATTCGGAACGGTGGGCATCCATCCCCGCGGATCAAAGCGCGGCATTTTCCGAAGCCTGCGAGCGGGTAGCGCGACAATACTGGCGGGAGGCATCGCGTCTGAACGGGCGGATCATCGGCGACCGGGAACTGAACAGGCCCTTATTGCGCGGATCCATTACCGCGTTACAATCAGCACCATGAAAGCCGTATCCTTCCATTACGATTGCGACCCGGGGCAGGACGATGCGGTTGCGCTGCTGTACGGGCTGGCCTGTCCGTCCATCGCGATCGAAAGCGTTTCCGTGGTCGGCGGGAATGCCAGCGTGGAGGACTGCGCTTTTAACGCTCTGCGTATTCTGGCGCTGGCCGGGCGGACGAATGTTCCCGTTTATAAAGGCGCGCAAAAGCCGCTGGTCCGCGCATTGAAAACATTGCCCGAAGTATTCGGGCCGGACGGGCTGGCAGGGGGTGAAGGGCTTCCGGCATCGGCCCGTGCGGTGGAGCCAGAAAGCGCGGCGGATTATCTGGAGCGTCTGTTGTCCGGTTCCGCGCAGCCGGTCAATATCTGCGCGACGGGGCCGCTGACCAATCTGGCGCTGGTGCTGCGGAAAAAGCCGGAACTGGCGGAGAACATCGCGCAGCTGGTGCTGATGGGCGGTTGCCCGTATCCCGAGCCCCTGCGCGGCGAAATGGGGAATTTTACGCCCGAAGGCGCATCGGGGAAGGCGGAATATAATTTCGGCGTCGATCCGGAAGCCGCCGCCATCGTTCTGGACAGCGGCATTCGCGAAATCACTATGATCGGGCTGAACGTGACGCGCATGGCGCTGTATGGCGCGGCCCTTGACCGGTCCTTGCGGGGATTGGGAAATCCGGTGGCCATGGCGGCGGCAGACATTCTGGCGGCGGTCGGAGCGGAAGATCAAACGGATTATCAGGTTTATAAAACATCGGCGGACGACCCGGTCAGGGCCATGCATGACGTGTTGGCCTTTGCATGGATAGACAGGCCGGGCCTGTTTAAAACAGAAAAGGTATGGCTTCAATATTATACGGGGGAGAATGGCAGCGTGCCGGGCCAATGCAAGCCGGTGGCGGAGAAGATGCAGGGCGCTGGCCGTTATCCGATTCGTGTTGCCGTGTCGATGGATATGCAGGGCCTGAATGCCCGCATTGTTGAGATATTCAGACATTACAATCACAGAACCGTGGCCGCATGAAAAAGGACGATCTGGAACGCCTACTGGATGGCATGGAGACGGCGGCGCGTGCAGGCGGCGCATTGCTGCGCGATCTGTTTCGCGAACCTGCCGGTCTGCAGATCAGTGAAAAGACGCGCAAAAACCATTTGCCCGATTTTGTTTCGCAGGCGGACCGCGATGCGGAAAGCCTGATCCGGGCGCAGCTTTCAAAGGATTTTCCGTCCATCGGTTTTGTCGGAGAGGAAGGCGGAGGCGCGCAGGCGGAAGCTTATTTTCTGGCCGACCCGCTGGACGGAACGCGCAATTACGTGATGGGAAAGCCGCAATACGCGGTCAGCCTTGCGTTTATATGGCGCGATACGGTTATGGCGTCCGTTCTGTATGCACCCGAGCAGGATGTCATGATCCGCGCCGGGAAAGATATGGGGTGCCGGATTAACAACCGGCCAGTAACAGCGACCGTAAAAACGGTCGATGAGGTTTTGCTGGATGCGGAGATCAATATGATGGACAGGGACTCCATGGCGGCACTGATGCGCCTTGCGCCGCTGGTTTCGGTGCGCAAGAACGGATCGACCGTATGGACGGCGACGGAAATGATTGCAGGGCGCGGGTGTCAGGCGGTCCTGTCAGATAATCTGGAGCCGCATGACATCGCGGGTTGCCAGCTGGCGCTGGCGGAAGCAGGGTTTGGTGTTTGTGGTTGGGACGGGAAGGCGGTGACGACAGTGACACGGACATTATTCTCCGCGCCCCCGGGCGCGTTTGAGGTTATGACGCGGGCGCTCTGCCTGTAAATTTAGTCGAAAAAATCAAACCAGCTTCTTATCGAACTTGCTGGCATCTGCCGCCAGGATCATCTCGTTATGCGCCTTGCCGGACGGGATCATGGGGAAGCAGTTTTCGCGGGGGTCAACCATGACGTCGACGATGGTGACTTTGGTTGTTTTCAGCATTTTTTCTATGGCTTTGTCGAGGTCTTTGGCTTTTTCGACGCGGATGCCGACGCCGCCATAGGCTTCGGCCAGTTTCACGAAGTCGGGGAGGCTTTCGGAGTAGGAGTGGCTGTAGCGTTCGCCGTGGAGAAGTTCCTGCCACTGGCGGACCATGCCCATCCACTGGTTGTTGAGGATGAAGATTTTTACCGGCAGATCGAACTGCATGGCGGTGGAGAGTTCCTGGATGTTCATCTGGATGCTGGCCTCGCCTGCGACGTCGATGCACAGGGCTTTTGGATGGGCAATCTGCGCGCCGATGGCGGCGGGGAAGCCGTAGCCCATGGTGCCGAGGCCGCCGCTGGTCAGCCAGCGGTTGGGGGCATCGAATTTCAGGAACTGGGCGGCCCACATCTGGTGCTGGCCGACTTCGGTGGAGATATAAACGTCTCGCTTGTCTTTTTCGATATGGTGGCGGAGGCGTTCCA
>JBGAQU010000070.1:0-14676 GCA_044220535.1 Alphaproteobacteria bacterium
GCCGACACGCTGATGCTGTTCTACCTGTTTTCGGAAACGGAGCTGCGGGACATGTTCGGCAATCTCGGTTTCGAATACTCGCCGGAGCAGATGAAGAAAACCATCCAGTATTATTTCGAACGCTGCTCTCACTGCTCCACTTTGTCTTTGGTGGTGCATGCCGCCGTTGTCGGCAACGCCAGCCCGGAAAAATCCTGGGATATGCTGCTGAAATCCCTGAAGGCCGATCTGGATGATGTCCAGGGCGGCTCGACAGGCGAGGGCGTCCACCTCGGCGTCATGTCCGGCACGCTGGATCTGGTCAGCCGCGGCCTGGTGGGGATGGAAGCTCGCGACAACATACTGTATTTCGCCCCCAAGCCGATGCCGCAACTGGACGGCCTGTCCTTCCGCATGGTCTGGCGCAACACCCCGCTGAAACTCGACCTCAACAACGGCACCCTGTCCGTCTGTATCGAGGAAGGCGAAAGCGGCCAGCCCATCACCGTCTCCGTCTACGGCCACACGCAAGAGATCGCCGTCGGCGAATGCGCCACCTTCGCGCAAAACGGCGCACAGAAAAAAGCAGCTTAAGAAAGAAAATTTACAGTCGACCTCAAATCATCTGAGCATCTTTTATTTTGTCATCCTCCGGCTTGACCGGAGGATCTATACGATGTTGCCGCCTGTGTATGGATCCTCCGGTCAAGCCGGAGGATGACGCAGGATATATAGATAAATACGGGCTTTGTATAACTGCAGAGCGCAGAGAAAAAGCTTTAAATTCTTCCTCTGCGCGCTCTGCGTGCTCTGTAGTTAAACCTTCTTAACTTGCTTGCACCGGCAACTTACCTGCTTATAATATCGCATGGCTAAAATCCTCATCGCCGAAGACGATTCCTCCATGCGGCATTTCCTCTCTGCAGCTCTGCAGAAGGCAGGCCACAGCGTCGAATCCTGCGCCGACGGTCTCGAAGCCCTGAACCTGATCCAGGCCACGGAAGGCGGCTTCGACCTTCTCCTCGCCGATATCGTCATGCCCGGCATGGACGGCATCGAACTATCCCAGCGCGCCGCCCGCATCCTGCCTGGCATGAAGGTCATGTTCATCACCGGCTTCGCCGGCGTCGCCATGAACAAGGGGAACGCCCTCCCCGACACCCAGACCATCCTCTCCAAACCCTTCCATTTAAAGGAACTGGTCGACCGGGTGGAAAGCCTCCTGCAGGAAGCGGCCTGATCCATAAAAAACTCTTGAATTTCCGCCCCAACCCCATTACTGATGTCGAACCTCGGCTTAATAACGGTATGCGCACGTAGCTCAGTGGTAGAGCACTGTGTTGACATCGCAGGGGTCGCAAGTTCAATCCTTGCCGTGCGCACCATTTAAGCCTTTGATTATAAATGATAATCGAGACTCTCTTTTCCTGAATTGCTGACCTAAAAACTGTCGATCACAAATTGATCACAGTGAGAACCTGCACTTTTATCAAAAACATATGGAACGAATACAAAACTGAAACAAACTTTTTCCTGAATGAAACATTGACGACAAATTAACGTTACACCACACCGCTAAAACTCTTTCCACGACGATGAAATACCCAATGGAAAGAGAGCCTGACATGTTCACACAAAATGCAATCGTTTCCGAAATGGACAACCTGCGCAAATTCGCTCTGCGCCTAACCGGCAACATGACCGAGGCTGAAGACCTCGTGCAGTCCACTGTGCTGCGCGCCCTGGAGAAGAAAGACTACTTCGAGCCCGGCACCAACCTGTTCCGCTGGACCTCAAAGATTATGTTCAATCTTTTTGTCTCCACATACCGCCGTAAAAAGAAATTCGAAACCCGGTATGATCCGGAAAATTATCTGGAAAATGCTTCGGTCGATGCCGAACAGGAATCCAAAACCGAGTTGCGCCTGGTCCAGGAAGCAATGACACAACTGTCTGAGGAACATAACGAAATCTTGAACCTCGTTTGCGTACGCGGCATGCGCTATGAAGAAGTGGCGTCCATGCTGTCCATTCCGGTCGGCACGGTTCGTTCCCGCCTGTCCCGCGCACGTGAACATCTGCAGCTGACCCTGGAGCGTTCGGCGAAAGACCGCCACGTCCAGTATCTGGCCGGTAACGAAGTCCGCCCCGACCAACGCCGCGCGGCTTAAGGTAAGATTTTTCCGAAAAACCCGGTCTCCCACAGGCCGGGTTTTTTGTGCGCCTATTTCCCGGCATCCCATGAAGGGGTTGACTTGGACAGGCGTTTCACCTGATATCTTAACCCATCAAAAATCTAAAAAAGGACTATGGCGGTGAAATCAACCGGGCTGAACTCAATTATTCGCGGACTGATGCTGGTCATGATGACTGTCTCCCTAGCCGCTTGCGCCACAGCACCGTCGGGAAAGGGCAAGAAACCGGTCCGCGCCTCTGCCAATGATGAGGCGGAAAGCGCCCATATGTCACTATCCGCCCTGGAATCCGCCTACAAGCAGAACAGCGATAATCCAACCATCGCCCTGAACTACGCCAAATCCTTGCGGGATAAGGGCCGCCTGCAACGCGCCGGGATGGTCCTCGATCCGTTTATCCAGGACCGCGCCCAGAACACCCCCGCCATGCTGGCGGAATACAGCGCCCTTCAGGCCGCGCGCGGCAATAACATGGATGCCGAACTTTACGCCCGCAAAGCGGTTGCCATGGACAGCAAAAACGGCGAAGCCTACCACGTCCTCGGCATAGCTCTGGACGCGCAGGGCAAACACGACCAGGCAGAAACAGCCTTCCGCAAGGCGCTCGACAACTGGCAGGGCAATTCCAGCCCCGTGCTCAACAATCTGGGCCTGAACCTGGCCGCGCAGGGCTTTCTGGATGAAGCGGTGAGCACGCTCCGTCGCGCCGTGAAACAATCGCCCGACAATACAGAGATTGAACGCAACCTGCGTATCGTCACCGCCCTGCAGGCGCAAACCCCGCCGCAAAAAACACCCCCCGCACCGGGCAGCAAGCCGGGCGCCAAGAAAAAGCGCTCATGATTTTTTGATTATTGAGCGTCTGGCGCCATATCGGTGGTGCCGATCGTCTCATTCGGGTCGGCGAACAGCGCCAGGATCTGGACACGGTTGATATAAGCCGTCGCCAACACCGCCACGGCAATCGCCAAGATGATCAGGGTGTATTCCATGCGGGTCGCACCGTTTTGATTTTTATCGCTCATATCTGTACTCTTATCTGTCTTTTTTGCCGTCGCCCAGTTCTATCGGGAATCCGTAAGAATCCAAAGGAATTTCGCCGGTCACCTCCGGCCCCCAGCGCCGCACCAGCTCCGCCTGTTGCCGCGCGATTTCCTTTTGCCGCCCCTGCCCCTGCTTGACCATGACTCCGGCGATCAATCCGGTCAGCGCCCAGTCGATCATATAGCCTGCACCCGCCGCGCCATAGATCACCACAATCGTCTGCGGCTGGGAAATAATGGAAATGGATGTTTCAACCTTGTTCCCTTCGGTCCATAGCTTGATCAGGAACAGCGTGCACCCGGCGAGGTTCATGGACCCGACCGTCAAAGCCTTCGCCCAGGACCGCGACCGGTCGATCGTCGCCGCAATCACGGTCGGGATCATGCCAATGCCCAGCATAATGGCGGACGGCACAAACATGATGGCCAGCACAAGGGCGCAAATCCCCATGATCCGCGCCTTGACCCCCATGCCCTTTTTCTTTTTATCCGCCATAAACAGTTCCTAAAAAACGCCGTGATGCGAAAAATGCACAAAGATAACGGCGACAATAATAATCAGCGCAATGACCGCTGATGCCATACTTGCATATTGTTGCCCGTCGCTGCGCCCATATGTATCGGGACGTGATAGATCGTGGTCCAACTTGCCCAGTTCATTGCGCAGCTGCGTATACTGCCGCATCGCGTTTTTGAAACCTTGTATATCGTCCTGACGTGAAATCGGATCGTCCAGCAAACCTGCAATCCGGCTTAAATCCCCGCTATCCGCAATCTTGGACACGCGCGCCTTTAATTTTTCGCGCAGATCACGATCGTGATAGCGTTCATAAATCGGGCTGACAATATCCATCGCCCACGCCGCCACACCAGGCAAGCCTTCCATTTTTGACCGCTTCTGCAGCGATGCAATCACTTTTAGATTCCCCAATATCCGTTTGTGAAACTCAGGCGCGTTCAATTCCGTCAGGAACGGATCGATCACGCGCCTGTCCTTCACCGATAAAAACGCAGCGATATGACGGTCGATAAACAAATGCGGGCGGTTCGGCTTTTTGGCAATTTCTTCCAGCGCATAAACGATATCTTCCGGGCTGCGCACGTAATAACCCTTTAGCGTTTCACTAATACACGGCGCTTCCTGGCACAGGAAATACAGGCACCGTTCAATACCATATCCCAGCGTCGGCTGGCGCAGGAAAGCGCGGCTGGAATCAAAGCGCGATAACAGCGATACGACATCGGCGCTGCCATCCGTCTGGATCGTGGCCCAGAACGCCACCAGCTGCTGGTTGATGATATCGACAAAGGCCTGCGGATCTTTTTTGCGGATCATCGCCTCCGCCATGCCTGCTGCAAACCCTTCCGGGCTGACGCACAGCCCCTTGAACCGGATCGGCGCGGAAGGATCGAGGGCGATGCTCGTCCGCGCGATCAACCTGTCCCAGTAACCAGGACCACGCCCGTTCTCAAGCGCGGTCGCCACCGCCTGCTCCAGCCGTGCCGTGGCGTGTTTATCTTCAAGCGACCGTTCCAGCCACTGGTTCAGCGTGTCGGTTTCCACCAGCTGAACCGCCTCTGCTTGGTTTTTGGGCAGATCCATGGCCAGAAGCTGCGGCTGGAAATATTTTTCGTTGATGAAACTCAGCGGACGCGCTGCCTTGATTTTACGTCCAGGCTGCTTGGGGCTCAGGCGTTGGCCGTCCAGCCAGCTTAAAACCTCATCCAGTGTCCAGCGCTGGTTTGCATCATCAAACAAAAGCCCGCGCAGCAATTCAAGGATCGCACCCGTAAAACGTTCTTTACCGGTCAGCGCGGCATAGCTGCCAATATCCATCTTGGTCTTGATAATCTCCTCGTCACTCACCCCCTCCATCGGGTCTTTGTGACGCAGGATGGTCGCCAGGCTGACGCCAAAGGAATACAAGTCATCCCCCGGCGTGCCGCGGCCGCGCAGGACCGGGTCGGCCATGCTGCGCTCGATCGTTTCATATACCACGGGCTGCGTATAACCGGGTGGCATCGCCAGGCAATCGCCAAATATCACGCGCTCGACGATGCTGGCGCCCCCGTCGAACATATTCATGGGGTTGATGCTGCCATGGAAAATATCCATGTCCCGCAGATCCAGCATCACATTGACCATCGGCTTGATCACGATCTGCAGCACATGTTCGGCCTTCCAGCCCATGCCCGATATGCCGGGTTTCAGAAGCGGATTACCCAGGCTGTTCTCATAAACAAAGACATAGCGTTCGCTCTGCGCGGGCGGCCAGTAACACACGCCGGATGCGACCAGCCGCGCAAGGCCGGGGCTGATAATGCCCGCCACCTGCGGCGCCTGCTTGATCCGCGGCACCAGATAGGGCTCACAGACCAGTGCAAAATACGGGAATCCACCCGCATCGCCCTTGGATCGCGCCGCATAAGCCTGCACCGGACCACGGTCCAGATGCGGCAGATGCTTGTCCGGCAAAATCTCGATTTCATCGTTCAGGATCGCCTGCGTGACATTGCCGCTGCGGCGCGACGATTTGTCAACGCTCGCCATACGGCTACCGCCCTTGCGGCCCGCATCCTCGGCGCCATCGTTACTGGTTGTATCGTTATCGCTCATGGAAACCGGCAAAAGTTCAGGCGCGAGAAACGCGCCGCATTACCTAGTTTACCGATATTTTACAGTTTCTCAAAGGCTTTGAGATTTTTCATAGTTTAAATAATCTATAATCGTCATCCCGGCGAAGGCCGGGATGACATTGGTGATTTTGGAAACAGCTACGATTGCAATCCGAGCGAACCCGTCTTAATCAATCCTGCCTTAAAACGCCATAAACGGATCGGAAACCAGGATCGTATCGTCGCGTTCCGGGCTGGTGGACACCATCGACACCGGCGCCTCGATCAACTCCTCGATCAACCGCACATATTTCACCGCCGCGGCAGGCAGATCGGCCCAGGACCGCGCCCCCCTGGTCGAATCCTTCCAGCCTTCAATGCTCTGGTAAACCGGCTTTACCTCCGCCTGATGAACGAACGAAGCCGGGTAATGATCAAGTTTCTGCCCGTCCAGCTCATACCCGACGCAAATCTTGATCTCATCCAGCCCGTCCAGCACATCCAGCTTCGTCAGTGCGATGCCGTCAATGCCCGACACCTTGCAGGCCTGCCGCACCATCACCGCGTCGAACCAGCCGCAACGGCGCTTCCGCCCCGTCACCGTACCGAATTCATGCCCGCGCTGGCCAATCAACTCGCCGATCTCATTCTGCTGCTCCGTCGGGAAAGGCCCAGTGCCGACGCGCGTCGTATACGCCTTGGTGATCCCCAGCACATATCCGACGGCACGGGGTCCCACGCCCGCGCCCGACGCCGCCTGCCCAGCCACCGTGTTTGACGACGTCACATAGGGATAGGTGCCGTGATCGACATCCAGCATCACGCCCTGCGCGCCCTCGAACAGGATTTTCTCATTCCGCTTCTTCGCCTCGTCCAGCCGTTTCCACACCGGCGCGGCATAACTCAACACTTCCGGCGCGACCTGCATCAGCCGGTCGAAAATCTGCCCCGCATCCATCGTTTCCGCGCCAAGGCCTTTCAGCAGCGCGTTGTAATGCAACAACAACCGCTCCAGCTTTTCCTTTAAAAGTTCAGGATGCGCAAGGTCACAGACGCGGATGCCGCGCCGGGACACTTTATCCTCATAGGCGGGGCCGATGCCGCGCCCGGTCGTCCCGATCTGGCTTTTGCCCCGCGCGGCCTCAAATGCTTTATCGGCAGCCTGATGCACGGGAAGGATTAAATTGGCGTTTTCCGCAACCATCAGATTGGCCGGCGTAATCTCCACGCCCTTGGCACGGACGGTTTCAATTTCCTGCAGCAACGCCCAAGGGTCGACCACGACACCGTTACCGATGACGGACATCTTACCTTTACGGATAATCCCGGACGGCAGCAGGCTCAGCTTATATGTCACCCCGTCAATGACCAGCGTATGCCCGGCATTATGCCCGCCCTGGAACCGCACCACGACATCCGACCGGCTGGACAGCCAGTCGACAATCTTGCCTTTGCCTTCGTCACCCCATTGGGAGCCGATGACTGCTACGTTCGCCATAAGTTTTTTCCCTGAATTGTTCCTTTTATGTTTATAGGCAGCGCCACAAAAAAGAAAGCCAAAACATAGCTACTTCGGTGTCATCGCCATGCATATCTTGCTTAAGGTTTCTTCCGAAAACCGCTCCAGCACATCGCCCCTGTCCAAGGATGTATAATCCTCAAGCCCTGCCCATAACAGGTTCAGACTGCGAGCCAGGGCTGCGCTGCCTTCCTCCTCAACCCAGGCAGCGACCCGTTCAATGATCTGGTTTCTATAAAGGGAAAAATTCTTGCTTATTGGCGTATAATGCCCATGCTTGTGGTTCGTTGAAATATTGAACGCCATCAAAAGCGCAGCGCAGTGCAAAGCCGTATCGGGTTTGAGCGTCGAATAATGTTTCCTAATGCTGATATCGAGCGCGTTCCAGATTTCAGGATTCGCCCGCCGCGCCAGCACATTCTCAACCGCATGCCCCGCAACTTCATGAAAAATCGCCGACAGCATGGAGGACGGGGTTTCAAACACATCCAGCTTGTAATGAATGGAACTTTTGATTCCTTTATCATTAATGAGACCGCACGCCGCACCGCCGGGGCCGTTATACCGCAAAGGCGACGTGTAAGGCTCAGGCACGTCATATGCTTTTGCGATCAGGTGGGACACAGCCTCCACCCATCGCAATTTTTGCGGAAGTCCAAGGCAATCATACGCCTTCCATCCTGAAACAATAAACGCCAGCGAGTCCGGACCCTCACCGGACAAAACTCTCTCCTCCATCCGTTTCCACGCCGCGCGATGATAGGCCTTCAATGCCTCGGGAATAGGTGCCGATTCATAAAAATGCGCACGCGCTTCGCAAACGATCTGTGTCGGGGGGCCTGAAAGGCAAAGCATAAATACCTTGTACAAGGCATCGTCATGCATCCCCGCCAGCCGGTATTTACTAAAATGGCGCAGAAAAACACGTGCCTTCAGATCGCTCAGGAAATCACCATTGCACAACCCGTCATCTTCATCCTCGCCCGTGAGGATTTTCTGCAGATGAAAAGCAACCGTCATTTTATCGAGATCATCGGCATCAGCCATCAGCCGCGCCATATCGTCAGCCTTAACGCCGACAGAATGCGGAAACGCGACGAGCATGTCATGAAACATGCGCCCGCGCGGGCCTTCCAGAATGTCCGGATCATTGAAATCAATGCGCCCCAGCATGCAGGCCCATAACGACGGCATCTCTGCCGCTCGCCTTTGAACCATAACCTCTCCCAAGGTTTTATTGTTATTTTATATGGTTAGGCGAAAAGCGATCTGAAATCAAGATAAGCAATCGTTCTCAGCCTGGGTAACAGACCTTATAATTAAGCCGGAAGGAGTTCCGGACGCCAATCAGGCGAGATCATAATCATCAAGTCTGGATCAGGGGACGCGTTCCTTCCCTCTAGCCCACCGAATTCATCCGCCAGCTGGCGCAGCGCTTCAACCGGATAATTCTTCAATGCATCATGGCAATATTTGGCGCATTCCAGGGAATCTTCCGTCTTCGATAAAAACGACTGGCTTGCATAAGCTGCACCATCGGAACACAGGACAAGAAGATCTGAAAGAACTTCCATATATTGCAGGCGATAGTCAGAATTTACGCAAAGATCGACTTTAATTAACAGATGACGCAGTATCCCCATGCTCTCGTTCACAAAATCCTTCAACTCGCCATCGGCCAGCGTTTTGATAAAGGCGCGGCATCTTGTTAGATCATCGACCAGGCTTTGTGTCGTTTCAGCCTTCAGTGACGCCAGGATATTGACCGCCTCATCCAGCCGGTTCAGCCTGTCGATGCAGTTTTTGCCGTTTTGCGTTTCGGCCATATTTGAAAATTTTTCGTTCAGTTGGACTTTATATTTTTCCAAGCATTCATCCGCGGCGAAATAATAACCGTACTCATGGTTGGCGTTATCATTAAAGGCAAGCATAAGAGCGCCTTTTCTCAAGTCAGAATCCGGATGAAGTATAGGATAACTGCGTTGAAAACGACCGCTCAGCGTATTCCATGCCACATCATGGCTTCGCCGGGCCAGCATGTCTTCAACCGCATGCCCGGCCGCTTCATGAAAAGTCGCATATATGACGTCTTCGCGTGTTTTGAGTGCCGAAAATTTGTACCGAATGGTAGATTGCAGCGTATCCGGTTTCCCCGCTTCACAAGCTGCCAGCCCTGTTCCTATATATTCATTAAAACCTATTACAGGTTTGGGAATACCATGCGTGTCGGCGATTAGCTGGACGATGTGAGATGCCAGGTCTTTCTTGCTTTCGTCATTATCGTCAAAATCCCAAAAATTCCACATGCAGGAAAGGAGTTTTGCCAGTCTTTTAGGATCTTTAATTTTGTCAATATAGTCGCACATGTTTTCCTGCGCCCTTTCCAGGTAATCCTGAAGCGCGGCAGGGACGCGCACGGCTTCATAAAAATGGGCGCGTCCGCACCGCACATCTTCAGTATCCGGCGCCATGGAGAGGCAATTCATGAAAAGATCGTACTGCTCCTGGTCGCTTAAGGAAGCAAGACGTTTGTGATCATAATTCTGCAGAAAGGCCTGGACCTTTATTTTGTTCAGGACCGCTTCGCACTGGCTGTCCGTAAAGCGGCATTTCGGATAGGCCTTATCGAACAACTCCGACAGATAAAAAAGGACCGCCTTCTTGCCTTGATCATCAAGCCCGGCCACGGACCGCACAACATGGCCGGCATCCAAACCCGACTGCATTGGAATATTAACCAGCATCTCCTGAAAAAACCGGCTGCAGGGTGTATCTTTTAAATTGGTATGGCAGGCAACATTCAGTTCTTCGAAAAGCCCAACCCAGAAATCCCCGTCTTTTTTATAGGTCGAATCACAGTCCCTAAGATTTTTTAACATGCGCACAATGCCGCGCTCACCCTTAACCCGTTGAGGTTTAAAAGGATTTTCTATATTTCCCTGAACAGTCAATCCGGTCATTTATAATTATGTATAATTAAAATGACCGGATTGCAAGAAATAAATACCCCCCCCGTTCTTTAAAAACAGGAGGTTTACTCAGTCTGTTATATTCAATGTCGCAGCCTGTAAATAAGGCGTATTCCAACATTTAACCGTAATGAAGCGCGAAAATGCGGCCTTTTTCATCAACGCCGATTGTAAGATGGGCAACATCGGCTAGAAAAGGCGCCCCGGGTTTGCGTTCATCGTCAACGATAATCGGACCCTGCACCTGACGATTGGGATCCGCTTTGGCTTTTTCAAAAGCCTTTTCCCTGAATATATTGCCGACTTTCAGGGTAAACATATCGGTCAATTTAACGCTTTGATGATCCCCATATTTCAGTGTCATAAAATCCCCCCCATGTTTGAATATTCAGGATTCAATAAAACAAAACCATCCTGAAATCAACCGGCCTTTTGCTCGATGGCCCGACACAATTCCTCTACCACCGACCGCACCAGCCCTTCATCCTTCCCTTCCGCCATCACGCGGATCAGCGGCTCAGTACCCGACGCGCGCACCAGCAACCGGCCTTCGCCGGACAGGGTTTTTTCGGCCTTGGCAATCACCTGCCGCACAAAATCATTATCCAGCGGTTTCGCCCCCGCTTTAAACTTCACATTCTTCAAAAGCTGCGGCAGCGGCGTAAACAAATTCAGCACTTCGCTTGCGGGTTTCCCCGCCTTGCGCATCGCGGTCAGCACCTGCAGCGCCGCCAGTAACCCGTCGCCCGTCGTGCCGATATCGGACATGATGATATGCCCCGACTGCTCACCGCCCAGATTATATCCATCCGCCCGCATGCGCTCCACCACATGGCGGTCACCCACCGGCGTCCGCACCATGTTAAGGCCTTTGGATTTCAAAAACTGCTCCAGCCCAAGATTCGACATGACGGTGGTCACAAGCCCGCCGCCTTTTAAGCTGCCATTCTCCTTCATGGTAACGGCCAGCAGCGCCATCAGCTGGTCACCGTCAATCCGCTGGCCTTTTTCATCCACCATAATCAGACGGTCGGCGTCACCATCCAGCGCAATACCAACATCCGCCTTTTCTTCCAGAACCGTCTTCTGCAAGGCTTCCGTTGCCGTCGCGCCATAGCCAGCATTGATATTGCGGCCATTTGGGTTGATGCCGATGGCGGTCACATCCGCCTCCATCTCCCACAAAACCTGCGGCGCAACCTTATACGCAGCGCCATGCGCGCAATCGATCACAATTTTCAAACCGTCCAGCGTCTGGCGGCGCGGCAGGCTGGCTTTGATATATTCGATATACCGCCCTGTCGCGTCATCCAGACGGCTGGCTTTCCCGATGCGGTCTGATTCCGGAAGCTCTGCGGTCAGGTCCCTTTGCAGCAACGATTCAATCGCCGTCTCAAGCAAGTCATTCAACTTGAACCCGTCCGGCCCGAACAATTTGATGCCGTTATCCTGATACGGATTATGGCTTGCCGAAATCATCACGCCGACATCCGCGCGCAGCGTGCGCGTCAGCAAGGCGATCCCAGGCGTCGGGATCGGCCCGACCAGCACGACCTCCATCCCCATCGCCACGAAACCCGACGCCATCGCCTGCTCCAGCATGTAACCCGACAGGCGTGTATCCTTGCCGATCACAACGCGGCGCGTATGCAGCCCGCCATTGTTTTGTTCCAGCGCCAGCGCAGTCGCCATCGCGACTTTCAAAGCCATATCCGCCGTCATCGGCCATATATTGGCCGTGCCGCGAATCCCGTCCGTTCCGAAAAATTTCTGTGTCATGCTCTTTGAGATACAAGATTTTATCGACTAAGCCCATGCAAAACTTCGATTTATCAGTAAAAACCATCTGAATAAAAACAGCCAGGCCGCCGCAACAATTAATCTTGCCTTTTGTTTTATGCTTATGGCAATATGTGGCTTGAAAATTAGATAAGAAAGACATGATAAAATGCAACGTTTTGCCAGAGCATGCTTGGATCTTCAGTCCATAGCTTTTAAATGGGCCGAAACATTTTCATATATAAATACACTTGGGAGTTTTCCCTTGGCTTTTGAAGAGAATGGAAATCCAAGACGTTATATGATTTATCCGGTTGGAAGCCTGATTTTAGGACGTGAAAAACCCAAACGTATAGAATTCAGCCCGAACAGGCTTACACTGAAAACGGCCGAAGTGCGCAGAACGCTCTTGGATTTACAGGAAGGGCAGTCCGCCACCATCCTTACAAACGGGCACCCTGAAGCCGTCATCATACGTGAAGCGGATATCGCAAAATTTCAACCCAAAACTTCATCCAATATAAAATGCGCCCCCGATCAACTGGCTGAAGATTTTTCCAAATACACCGGCGAATTACAGGCAGGAAATACCGTCACCGTTCAGGATTACATCCCCGGTCGTCAATATTCTGTCAGCCTCCTGCCATCCGAAAGCGCTCTTCCTAAAAATGCCAATCGCATTTCGGGCGTGGAAAACCGCATGGGCGTTCCCTACATCAACGATGCAGTGCTGAAATCCTCGATGCTTCGCCTTCAGGACAGCGGCGAATCATTTGTTATTTTTACAGACACAAAACGTTTTGTAGTCGAATTGCTGACACCAGGCGACCTTGAAAAAGTGGAAGAAATACGCCGTCAGGCGCGCGAACAGGCTTATAAACGTGAAGGCTTGGATAAAATTATACGCCGGGAGAATGAACACATGCCAGCAAGCAATCGTCGAGCACCCTACATTGCCCAGTCACAGCCACCAGCCACAGGTGTAACCGCAACTCGTACAGAAATTTCTTTGGGTAAAATAAACTGCATAGCCGATAGAGGCGGCTGGTCGAAAATTCCTTATAACGGCACCGAGATCATTGTGATTGCCGCCACGCATATCCCTGAAGCAGCCACGCTCAGAGATAAGTCAGTCCGAATTGAACATTCGGCATTGACTAACAAAAGCATGATAAAGCTTGCTGATGCGACACTGGGAGAAGGCTTTGGAACCAAAAAACACAATACGCTTCATATTTATACTGCTGGCAACGGCATTCCTTCATTCGCCATCGCCACGGCGGATCTTGAAGAGTTGCTGGTGCCTGAAAACTATGAAGCCGATGCGGAGCTTGATGAAACAGCCAATGTAACGCCTGTAATGAACGAAGCTACTGCTGAAGAGCGCACTGCAACCGTGGCCACGGCTGATACTGAGTCGGCAACGCCCGCCATTGAAGAAGAACAGGCCCTCTCACCTCAACCAAAGGAATTTATTAATAGCTCCGGTGATGGTCTTTCCTATGAAGGGCTGGAAGTGGTTCCCGTTCATATATTCAGTGCATATTATAAAGAGATCCTTAGAAAACAGCTGGATCATGGCCTGCCAATCCTGATTGCGAAATGCAATCCGGCTCAGAGAAAGAACGATGTCATTACCGTCAGGGAAAATTCCACGATTGTTCTGCCTGTTACGGCTTCCGGACTGGGCGCAGAAACTCTGGCTGGCCTTCCTAATTCCCAGACAAATATCAGCAATTTCTTTACAGATTTTAAAAGAGGAACTGCAGATATAGCCTTATGCAGAGGTTACGTTTTTATAAAGGCTGAAAAATTCCAGGAAATGCGCAGGAGGGCACCCGCAGTAGACAGCGCTGTGCCGACTAGTGTTGAAAGCATAGCTGAAACGCCAGCCAATATCGCGCTTACTGAAACAGCCACCATTGGACCGGCAACCACAAAACCTGCAACCGTCAATCTGGCGCTGCAGTTTCTACGAGCAGCGCGTCAGGCACAGAAAGGTCTGCCCTGTCCAATGGGCAACTTTATAGTCACGGCTCAGACGCAAGACCGGGATGCCCTTCAGGAAGACTATTCTTTCCAGACTCTTTGCGATGATGGAAAAGAACAGGCCATTCCTGTTATAGAACTGGATATTGCAAGGGCTGATAAACGCGCAGAACTCAAACAGCAACTGGCCAGCATCTTCGAAAACGCAAATACAAAAATTGCGATCATCCGTTTCAACGACAATTCCCCGGATGTTGCAATCTACAAACCAGCCTTTTTCACTATCTGATCGCTCAATCAAACCAAAACTCCGCCATCCCACTGCATGAGGCAGATAGGATGGCGGGGTTTTTAATAAAGTTCCGAAATGCCATAAACTAATTTCGGACTTATTGGTTTGACTTTTGAAAAATTTAAAGGGCTGTCCTAGATAACTAGGAATTGGTTTCCCCCATGCAATGTCTAACCCATTGCCTTAACTGTTGTAATTGTAGTTTTGGCTCTGGGTTGTTGAACCACCGCTCGCATCCCGTCATAAACAGCGGGAAATTCTCTTTTGGGACACCGTTAAATTTGCGCATGCGGCG
>JBGAQU010000071.1:0-16046 GCA_044220535.1 Alphaproteobacteria bacterium
ATGTTTTGCAAATTTTGATGCTTAAACGTTAAATCTGTGGATAGATTATTGCTCAATTCGGCCGCCATTAGCAAAAACAGCCGGTTTTCTGCGCCCTGGCCACCTCCAACCATGCCGGAAAAGTATTGCAGCCATGTGGCTGGCACAACCTTACCTGCGGCCAGCATAACACGTATGGCGTCTTCAGCCTGCGTACCCGGTATGGCGGATGGGGGCGTATTCACTAGCATTTCTGCAAATGGAACAACGGCATAGGGGCCGCCGTAGTTGTGACTTAATGCCAAAGCACGTGATAAAAGCGCAAATTGCGCAGGGCCAGGGGTGCCGTTGAAAGCATCCTTGTAAATACTGGCCAGTTGCCGCCAGCCTACAGGTTTCTGCGTGCTATTTTTAAACAAATCATATTGTTGCTGAATATCGGAGGTGGATTTAATGCCGTGTGAAGCGGCCTTGACCAGTACGATAAACTGCATGGATTCGCTTAAATTCTTGCTGCCCAGCATGATTCCGAATGCTGCGGGGGAGACAGGCAAAGACGGATTAAAACGAAAATTGTTGAACGTGAAGGCATTTTTCGTCTGTAGCGCGGCACGTTCCAGCGAGGATAAAGCGGCAATATCGCCCTGGTTATCAACGCGGAAGGAAAACCCGCGATCTTTCGCCATGCGCTGGAGAATACGGCTGTCGCTGGCGGCAAGGTCGATATCGTTGGTTTCCAGACCGTTATGCGCGTCACCATGGCCTGGTGACAGACGCGACAGTGATATATCGCAGACCGCGTTCAGCATCTGCCAGAATTCCATTTCGCCGAAGCGGCTCATCACGGTGCGCGTTTCCAGGCAGCCGAGCGAACCCTTGCCTCCCTGCATCATGCTGAGGATACCCGTGCGGGCCAGATGTTCGTGGTATGGAACATCAACGATCTGGCTGTACATTTTCGTGGCTTCGCTATAAAGCCCCATTTCCTCAAGCTTTTTAAGGCGCAGTGTCAGAAGATCATAGCCCGGTTCCGGTGTGCGGCCCTGGGCCAGATATTCCGGACGTCCCTGCGTCAGATACAGGCGGCGCATCAGGTTCTGCAATACCGGGAAATAGGTGATGGAGGGCGCGTCGATCAGCAGGCGCGTGATATCGGCGCGGTTCGAGCCGATCCACACATCCTCACCCAGGCCGCCATCGCCACCTTCAAGGATCAGGCCGGTTGGCTCAATCTCGCCGAAATCCTGGTGCAGTGTGCCAGGTGTGTCTTCCTCCTCCCGCGCAGGGGCGGGGGGAGCCATCGAATCATCTGCCGGTCTGATATTATGTGGACGCGGCGCGGGGGCATCATTCCCGTCACCGTCATCGCGGGGCACGCTACCGGCCATGCGGTCGTCCGCGGATATAATCTGTTCGTCATCCACAATGGCCTTTTTTGCCGGTGCGGCGGCAACCGGAATGGTCAGGGTCAAAAGAATAAGGAAAATGACGGCAAAGCCGAGCCGTTCGCGGCTAATTTTGCTTGTAAAAACGGTCATTCGAAATGGCTTTCGTGATTTCTTTTTGCGGGACCGGCATGTCAGTAAGCGCAAGCCAGGAAAAGGCTCCGATCAGCATCACAACGAAGACCAGTGAGATAAATGTAAAAAATTTGATCATGGGCGGTCCGGACTGTGGGGATTGAAGGCTTCGTAACCTAACTCAAGATTGGCTGGATTTCAACGCATAAGGATTGAGTTTCCTGAAATTGTCAGGCATAAGCATGCCATGGCGATGGCACATGACGACCGCACTGTGGATATGATCAGGTCACGGCTGGACCGGCCGATTGTCATGACCGGCATGATGGGTTCGGGCAAAAGCCGTCTGGGCCGCATGCTGGCGGACATTCTGGACGTCCCGTTCCGGGATTCGGACGATGAAATCGAAAAAGCCGCAGACTGTTCCATTGCGGAGATTTTTGAACGCTATGGCGAACCATTCTTCCGTGATCGTGAAAAGCGCATCATCAGCAGGCTTCTGGATAACGGAAAAGGTGTGATCGCCACAGGCGGCGGGGCCGTGATGCAGCCGGAAACCGCAGCCGCGATCCGCGACCGTTCCATTTCGATCTGGATGAAGGCGGATATGCCCGTGCTTCTGGAGCGGGTCGGGCGTGGCGCGAACCGTCCGCTGCTGAAAGACGGCAACCCTGAAGAAATCCTCACGCGCCTGGCGGCGGAGCGCGATCCAGTCTATGCTCAGGCCGATATCATCGTTGAAAGCCATAATGGTCCGGCTGTCGCTATCCTGAACAGCATGATCCAGAAGCTGGACCATTACTTGTCCCGCCCACGCAAGGTCAGCCAGTCATGACGGACCGCAAGGTCGTGGTGAATCTGGGCGATCGGGCCTATGACATTGTCATCGGCGGCGCGCTTCTATCCAGATTGCAGCAGTTTGTTCCGTTCAGCCTGAAGGGCAGGGCGGTGTTCGTCCTGACCGATAAAAACGTGGCGGAACCCCATGGCATGGCTTTGTGCCGCGTCCTGCAGGATGAAGGCGCGCGCAGCGTTGAGATGCTGGCCCTGCCGCCGGGGGAGCAGACGAAATCCTTTCCCAGGCTGGAACAGGTTTTGTCCTGGATGCTGGATCACAAGGCTGACCGCAAGGCGGTGCTGTTCACGCTGGGCGGCGGGGTGATCGGCGATCTCGGCGGCCTGTCCGCCGCCATGCTGATGCGCGGTATTCCGTTTGTCCAGATCCCTACATCGCTGCTGGCCCAAGTGGACAGTTCGGTGGGCGGGAAGACGGGCATCAATACCAGCCACGGTAAAAATCTGGTAGGCGCGTTTTATCAACCTGTTTCGGTCTTGTGCGACCGAGATATCCTGAAAACCCTGCCTGGCCGTGAAATCCTGGCAGGCTATGCGGAAATTGCGAAATACGGCCTGCTTGGCAACAAGGATTTTTTTGAATGGCTTGAAGGCAACGGTTCCAAAGTCTGCGCGCTGGATCCTGAAAGCCTTACCCATGCCGTGGATGTTTCCTGCCGCATGAAGGCGGAAGTTGTGGCGGCGGATGAGCGGGAGCATGACAGTCGCGCATTGCTAAATCTTGGCCACACATTCGGACACGCGCTGGAAGCGTCGGCCAATTACGATGGTCGTCTGTTGCACGGGGAGGCCGTCGCCATTGGCATTGTCCTAGCATTCCGTCTTTCAGCTCTAATGGATATTTGCCCGCCAGAGGCTGTGGCACGGACGGAAGCGCATTTCAAAGCAATCGGTCTGCCGACTGAAATCAGGGATATATCCCCCATGCTGGGTGCAAACGCCGAAGCCATAGTTGCGCATATGGATCATGATAAAAAGGCGGAAAACGGTCGCGCTATCTTTATTCTGGCAAGGGATATCGGGCAGGCCTTTATTTCCCGTGATGTTGATATGCGCGATGTTTTGAAGGTTGTTAAAGATTCTTTATAAGAATGTTTTTTATCGTTCCTGCGAAGCGTATAATTGTCCGAAATACTCCCACCTGTCATCCTCCGGCTTGACCGGAGGATCTATGCGCTGGTGGTTATTATCATAAAAATTCAGAAAATTGTCGATTTTCATTTTAAAACAAACATTGTATGGATCCTCCGGTCAAGCTGGAGGATGACAGGTAGTGTCTTGCGTGCTCACATATAAAAACATCCCCATACATCGATTTGATTTCATGTGATAAACTGTGCCGGTTGACAGGATAGGGATTTATAAATCATGAGCGTTGTCGCTTCGCTGATTATCATTGTGTTTCTTGTGGCGCTTTCGGCATTTTTTGCGGGGTCCGAAACTGCACTGACTGCGGCATCGACCGCAAAAATGCACAATCTGGAGAAGCAGGGTGAGGCCCGCGCGCGCCTCGTCAATAAAATCCGCCAGAATAAGGAGCATATGATCGGCTCCCTGCTGATGGGCAACACGCTGGTCAACATCCTGGCCTCGGCGCTGGCGACCAGCACCATGATCAAGCTGTTCGATGAGGCGGGCGTAATTTATGCCACCATCATTATTACTATTGTCGTCCTGATCTTTGCCGAAGTCCTGCCGAAGACATTCGCGTTTCATCATGCCGACAAATCCGCGATGTTTGTCGCGCGGCCAGCGTCTTTGTTTATCAAACTCAGCACGCCAGCAACGGCGGCGATTGTACGGATCGTGCGTCTGCTGCTCAAACTGTTTGGCGGCGACCTGGCAATATCCACATCGGCGCGGATATCGAGGCCTTGCGCGGCGCCATTGAACTGCATCGCGGGCCGGAACAGGTGGTCAGTGAACAGCGCGCCATGTTGCGTTCCATCCTTGAGCTGTCCGATGTCGAGGTTAGTAAGGTGATGACCCACCGCAACAAGATGGTGACGCTGAACGCCGATGAACCGCTCGGCAGCCTTCTCACCCAGGTGCTGGAAAGTCCGTTCACGCGCCTGCCTCTGTGGAAGGAGACGCCGGATAACATTGTCGGCGTCTTGCATGCCAAATCGCTGTTGCAGGAGCTGCAGGCCCATGCAGGAAAGGTTGAGGATATCGATATCATGACCATCGCCACCGACCCGTGGTTCGTCCCTGATACAACCAATTTATCCGACCAGCTTCAGGCCTTCCGTCAACGACGGGAACATTTCGCGCTGGTGGTGGATGAATACGGCACATTGATGGGCATGCTGACACTGGAAGACATCCTTGAGGAAATCGTCGGCGATATCGACGACGAACTGGATGACGTCGTCGCCGGTGTGCGCCGGCAGAACAACGATACATACATGGTGGATGGCACGGTCACCATCCGCGACCTGAACCGCGAATTCGAATGGAATCTGCCGGATGAGGAATACACAACAATTGCCGGGCTGATCCTTTATGAATCCCACATGGTCCCGGAACCCGGGCAAAGCTTCACGTTCTTCGGTTTCCGGTTTGATGTGGTTAAACGCCAGCGTAACCAGATTACCCAGGTGCGGATCACGCCGCCCGCCAAATCCGTTGAAACCGAAAACGTATAAAGCAGGACATTGAACCATGGTCTCCATTACCGTTGATTACACCGGCTCTTTACGATGCAAGGCCGTACACGGACCTTCAGGAACAGAACTGATCACCGACGCGCCGGCCGATAATGGCGGCCAGGCATCCAGTTTTTCACCGACGGATTTAACGACGGCATCGCTGCTGACCTGCATCATGACGACCATGGCGATTTATGCCCAGCGTCACGACCTGGACCTGAAAGGCATGACCGGCAGCGCCGAAAAAATCATGGAGGCCAACCCGCGCCGCATCGGCACGATCCGCATGGTCATCACCATGCCTATCCCCGAAACGCATCCGCTATGCCAGGGCCTGAAAGCCGCCGCCAACGGCTGCCCTGTGCATCACACGCTGAGCCATGACACGCAGATGCCGATTGAGTGGGTGTGGCAAAAATAGTTAAATTATTGAACTAAATTAAATTCAAAATTTTTGGTTACAGGAAATGCCGGGCCTGTGGGGCGAATTTGTTCAGGGCGAAAGGGAGCCCAACTTATTGATCCTTTATCCTCGTGTTCATTAATATATTTAATTCCGTCGAATCCATATTGTTCCAACATAAAAAGCAAACGCTGGCGACATATAGAATCACGTAAATTAACCTGCTGAGTGACAGGGCAGTCATCGGAGTGATGGCTTAAATAAAAATTATATAGACCGGCATTTTTTATTTCTTCATATACGGATTTTGGCAATTCAGTATTGAAATCGAAGTCTTTGGCCCGCCAATTGAATTCAAAACAATGATTAACTTCCTGCTGGGTTAAAATAGAATATTTTCTTATTCCGTGCGGGTAGAATATTTCAAGGATAGAGCCGATATCATCAATTAAAAGAGGCTTCACAATATTCAGCTGAACGGGATAAATCACGGCATCCTGTTTAGGCATGGTTCGGCCATGCTTGGTTAGCAGGCGTTCTTGTGCTGATCTGAGCGTTCCGAAATGGCTAAAAGGGAAAAAGGACTTTATGCCCTTTTCTATGCTGGCATGAAAAAGCGTATCATTTATGAGGCTCAACCCAGCTTCCCATGGCAATATTTATACTTCTTCCCGGATCCGCACGGGCATTCCGCGTTTCTTGGCGTGGTGGCTTCCCAGGTGGACGGATCGTTCTGGTCGAACGCGAAGCGAACGGTTTGGCCATGGCCTGAGGGTTCGGGGCGGTCCAGCATGTGGACGGTGGCGCCGGACAGGGCCGGGTCGTGACGCGTTTCCTGCATGTCGCTTTGCGAGGCATGACGGCGAGCCAGAAAATCGGTGTCGTCGATTTCGATGTTGAACTCCAGAAGGCTCATCGTCTGCGTCACGTTTTCGCGCAGGTAATTCAGCATCATTTCGAACATCTGGAAGGCTTCGGTCTTGTATTCGTTTAACGGGTCGCGCTGGCCGAAGGCGCGCAGATTGATGCCTTGGCGCAGATGGTCGAGGTTCAGAAGGTGTTCCTTCCAGTGCTGGTCCAGCTGTTGCAGCACCATGGCTTTTTCCATGCGCTTGTAGGAGTCCGGCCCGGCATTGGCGATTTTCTCCGCCATCTTGCGGTCGGAGGCGTCGGTGATGCGCTCCTGGATCTCGCCATCGGCAATGCCTTCTTCCTTCGCCCATTCATCAATCGGCAGGTCGAGGTTGAGCAAGCGCTGCGTTTCTTTTTTCAACGTCGGCACATCCCATTGCTCCGCATAGGTGCGGGGCGGGATGCAGCTGCGGACGATATCGGCGATGACGGAATGGCGCATATCCTTGACCAGATCGCCGACATCGTTGGAATCCATGATCTCGCGGCGCTGTTCATAGACGACCTTGCGCTGGTCATTCATGACGTTGTCGAATTTCAGCAGGTTTTTCCGCATCTCGAAGTTCTGCGTTTCGACGCGGGCCTGTGCGCGTTCCAGCGCCTTGCTGATCCATGGATGGGTCAGGGCCTCGCCTTCGCGCAGGCCGATGGTCTTGTTGCCAAGGAGCATTTCCATCTTGTCGGATCCGAAAATCCGCATCAGATCATCTTCCAGCGACAGGAAGAAGATGGACGCGCCCGGATCGCCCTGGCGGCCTGAACGGCCGCGCAGCTGGTTGTCGATCCGGCGGGATTCGTGGCGTTCCGTGCCAATCACGAACAGGCCGCCGGATTCAAGGACTGCGGCGGAATCGTGTTTCACTTCTTCGGTAACCTGCGCGGCAAACTGAGCCTTACGCTCTTCGGTCCAGGACGCGTCGGTTTCCTGGGCGATGCGCATATCAAGGTTGCCGCCAAGTTTAATATCCGTACCGCGGCCCGCCATATTGGTGGCGATGGTCACGGCGCCGGGGCGGCCAGCCTGCGCGACGATGTAGGCTTCCTGTTCGTGATACCGCGCGTTCAGAACGGCATGCGGGATTTTCGCGGCTTTCAGCAGTTCAGACAATTTTTCCGATTTGTCGATCGACGTCGTGCCGACCAGCACCGGCTGGTTGCGTTCCTTGCAGGCAATCACCTGGGCCAGAATGGCTTCGTTCTTTTCGCGCAGGGATTTATGGATTTTATCGTCATGATCGATCCGTGTGACGGATACGTTGGTCGGCACTTCGACCACGCCAAGCTTATAGATCTCCGCGAATTCCGCCGCCTCGGTCAAGGCCGTGCCGGTCATGCCCGCCAGCTTCGGATACATGCGGAAATAATTCTGGAAGGTGATCGATGCCAGCGTCTGGTTTTCGTTTTGGATCTTCACGCCTTCCTTGGCTTCCAAAGCCTGGTGCAGGCCTTCGGAGAAGCGGCGGCCTTCCATCATGCGGCCGGTGAATTCATCGATGATGATGACTTTATTGTCTTTAACGATGTAATCGGTATCGCGGGCAAACAGCTTGTGCGCGCGCAGGGCCTGGTTGACATGGTGGACGAGTGCGATATTGCCTGCGTCATACAAGCCGCCTTCTTCCAGCAAGCCTGCCTGGCGAACCAATTGTTCAATATGCTCCGTCCCGTCCTCGGTCAGGGTGACGGTCCGCATTTTTTCATCCAGCTCGAAATCGTCCGCGACCAGGCTGGGGATCAGTTTGTTGACCGCGATATAGAGTTCCGATGAATCCTCCGAAGGGCCGGAGATGATCAGCGGTGTCCGCGCCTCATCGATCAGGATCGAATCCACTTCGTCCACAATGGCAAAGTTGAACGGCCGCTGGACCATCGCGTCCAGCTGATACTTCATATTATCGCGCAGATAATCGAAACCGAATTCATTGTTGGTGCCATAGGTGATGTCAGCGTCATAAGCTTCCTTACGCTGCGCGTCCGACAATTCATGCACGATGCAGCCGACTGTCATGCCCAGGAAATTATAAATCCGCCCCATCCAGGCCGAATCCCGCTTGGCCAGATAGTCGTTGACGGTGACGACATGGACGCCCTTGCCGGACAAGGCGTTCAGGTAAACGGGCAGGGTGCCGACCAAGGTCTTGCCCTCGCCGGTTTTCATCTCCGCGATGCGGCCTGTATGCAGGACCATGCCGCCGACCAGCTGTACATCAAAATGGCGCTGCCCCAGCGTCCGCTTGGCGGCTTCCCGCACCACGGCGAAGGCTTCATGGGCGATATCGTCCAGGCTTTCGCCCCTCGCCAGACGCTGCCGGAACAGGACGGTCTGGTTGCGCAGTTCCTCATCGCTCATCACCTGATAGGTCGGTTCCAGCGCATTGATCGGCGCGACATGCCGGAACAGGCCCTTCAGCTGGCGTTCATTACTGGACCCAAAAATCTTTGTGGCAAGCGTAAGCAACATACAATCCTTCACTTATGTTAGCCCTTTGATATAAGCCGCTGCGCCCATGGCGTCAATAAAAGGCTAAACTTGCAAATTGTTCATAATATGGCTAATGCTGTCCGAACAGGGAAAATGACAATGACAGAAGAAGATTATAAGGCGCACCGCCTTGCCATCACAGCCATAGCTGCCGCCGTTGCGGCGGAATTTAACGATGCGGCTGGATTGCGGCAATCTCTTTCAGTTTTGGCGATCAAGCTGGACAAAACCGGGCAGGAGGTAACGCCGGACATCCTGCGCGACTTCGCGGCCATGAGCGCGGATGAACGGAAGCAACTGGCGCGGGATCTGGATTCGGGCGCGCGGAATGTGAAGCTGGATTATGAGACGATTGTGGCGGGGTTTCCAAAGAATGATCAAATTCGTCAGATTCTTTCCACTGCTTTATCGTCTTACGAAGAAAAGCTGTTTGGATTAATTGATGAAGATGACGTGACTAGGGTCCGGACCCATTAACGCGATCTGCTAATTCCGATTCCCATTTTCCGCCCGGCATGATTCAATCTCCTTAAGGAGGATTGATATATGTCTGATTTATTCTGGTTTACGGATGCGCAATGGTCAAGGATTGCGCCGCTTTTGCCGACGAATACACGCGGCATGAAACGCGTGGACGACCGGCGTGTGTTGAGCGGGATCGTGCATGTACTTAAATCAGGCGGGCGGTGGGGCGATGCGCCAAAGGATTACGGCCCGAAGAAGACGCTGTATAACCGTTTCGTGCGCTGGTCCGAGCGCGGGATATGGGCGGATATTTTCGCTGCCCTGGCGGGGGCGGAAGGGGCGCCTGACCGGCTGATGATCGACAGTTCAAGCATCAAGGTCCATCGCTGCGCGCGCGGCGAAAAAGGGGGGCCCTGGCCAGTGCTATTGGTCGCAGCAAAGGTGGGCCAAACACAAAAATCCACGCGGTGACGGATGGCAAAGGCAGGCCATGTGTTATTCTGCTCACGCCCGGCAACGTCCATGACTGCAAGGTTGCCAGGCCTTGTCTCGAGGCCATGCCGCCATCCGCGGAACTGCTTGCAGACAAAGGCTATGACAGCAGGGATTTAAGGGAGTGGCTGGAGCGACGCGGCACGCAAGCCGTCATCCCATCCCGCTCCAACCGCAGGACACCTTACGCATACGACAAAGCCATCTACAGGCAGCGCAACATCATCGAACGCATGTTCTGCCGCCTCAAGGACTTCCGCCGAATCGCAACGCGCTTCGACAGGAACGTCAAAAACTTCCTGTCCGCCATCTGTCTCGCTGCTACTGTGATATGGTGGATTTAATGAGTCTGGATCCTAAACTCATGCATGCTTACGATGCGATCCAACCTTTAGGAGGCGATACGGTAAGAGTGCTTTTTCACGCAAAAATGAAAGCGATAACAGAGGGCAGATTAGACTGCGCCAAATTCCTTATTGAAAAAGATAGTTATCAAAGCATGGAAGAATATAAGGTATTTTGTTTTGAGGCCGCGTCACAAGACAATCATGAAATGCTTGAACTGCTGGCCGCCAATCCGGTTATCAGTCGTCAGGATAATTTTAAAGCTTTGGACTATTGTTATCATGCCGCGCGCCAAGGATGCACAGGCGTCATACATTGGATTGGCAATAAAATAATCAATCCCGATCCAGGTTCGGTTTTAAATGTATTCAGAACATCCAATGGATTTATCGTTCCTGAACGTTATCGCGTCTTAGACAGAAGGCAATGGTTTTTTCAGATGCTTTGTGGCGCGTTGGATGGAAAGCGATTTGATATTGCAAAAACCATCATAGAGGAGTTTTCTTTATACACAGATAAAAAAGCAATTATAAATACAGAAGAAATGAGTTTTCTAACCGGAATGGCTATCAAAACATCAAGAACCGATATTCTGGATTTTTTTGAAGACTTAGGGATGGATATAAAAAAAGAAGGACTTGCGGGATATTGTACATCCTTGGGAACGGCAAAATATCTTTATGATAAAAAATGGCCTGTCAGTGATGACGATTATGAACACATCATCAAAAGAGACGATATAGAGATTCTGGTTTTTTTCTTAAAGCATTTGCCTATCGAAGGTTTGGAAAAATTATGCAGTAGGCCGGCAGGAAACAATAAGTCGCCAAATTGCCTTTCATATCTTCGTCAATATGTGCAAGAGGAAGCGTCTGGCCATTCTTCAGTCGTAGCTGAATCTTGTTCGATTATTGAAAATATTAATTTGTGGAAAACAAAACTGCAAATGTCTCCGCCAAAAGGTCTTGAGAAATGCTCGCCTCTTGGCTTGCGTCCATCGGTGTTTCAATTTGCTCATAAAATCATTGCGGGCGAAATGAGTGGGATGAATCATTTCAAAAATTTTGCGGAGGTTGAGGCGGGAGCCCGTAACGATAATGTTGATTATCGTAATTACATTCTCAAAACTCTAAGTATGCCCTACTATCTTGACGATCGCGGCAAGCGGAAAAAAATCCAGGCTGACGGTTCTGAGCGCACAGAGGAGGCCGTCAATACATATGCCTATGGATTGACGCGGCTCTTTCGGGATGAGGAACGCATCCTGCGCTATCTCAAACAATGGGGATGCGCTGGGAGGCAGCCATTGCATGATCTGGCATGGAAGATTTCTATTCCCGAAGGCGGCAACCCTGACTGGAAGGCATGGGGGGATGCCGTCTTGCAGCATGGCCCGGCCATGGCCAATCTTGTAAAGTTTGCAGATAAATTATCAAGACCTTTAACGCATACGACAATCTTGCCGAATGGTACCGAGCGGGTAATGGCATCACTGGCTCTTACAAAAAATGAAATCGCCAAAAATGCCTATACAAGAGGGAAGGAACATCCGGAACTGGCGGCCATTTGCTTTGAATTCGTTGAAACAGAAAAAACATTTGATATTGCGCTAGATATATGGCTCGCACAAAAAGCCAAAGGTTTTCCTGCAAAAAACATTCCGGATTTTGACATCACAGGGGAAGCGTTCCGGGTATCCGGGTGCGCGTTTTGTCAAGCTGGCTGATGATGACCCAAGGGCTTTATTTCTTGGTGAATATTCCGATTGTTGCCAGTCAATCGGCCATGCCGGCAGATCATGCGCAGTGCATGGATTTACATCAGACCAAAGCGGTTTTTATGTTGTCCTTTCGCCGGATGATGAAATTATCGGTCAAACATGGGCATGGCGCGGTGAAAAAGGAGAACTTGTTTTCGATTCTCTTGAAACGCTGAGCACCCGCGTTTCACCTGAACAATGGAAAAATATTCTGAAAGAATGCATGAAATCCCTGACCGGGCACAATCCATGCAATGTCACGGAACTGCTGGTCGGGAAAGGCGGCGATACGCCTGATCTGGGCGCTACAACCAGCACGCCTGCGAATCCGGTTGATTACAGCGGATATCGCGACTCGCATACGCAATATTCAATATGGCATGCCAAAGCCCCGCGTCCCGTTCTTCAACCCTGTCCATAAACCCAAGAATTGTCTTTATTCGGACATAAAGCGGGGGTAAGTTAGCGGTGCCTGACGTGGAATCATCCCCGGCGGTGCGATTTTTTAACACAGTTTGGGGATATCAAAACGATGTTTACGAAATCCATGTTCGCGGGCCTGATGCTGGTTGCGCTGGGCACATTTGGCCTGGCCAGTCCAAGCCGCGCCGCAGACGATGCGAAACCTGCCGCCACTGCCGACGCAAAACCTGCGGAAGCCATGACGCCTATTAAGGAAGGCGACCCGGTCGTTGCCAAGGTTAACGGTACGGAAGTAAAGCGTAGCGAGGTGCTGACCTTTATCACCACCCTGCCGGATCAGGTGAAGCAGATGCCGATCCAGAACATCTTCCCGATGGCGGTCGATCAGGTCGTGATCAACAAGGTTGTCGGCGACAAGGCGGACAAGGCCAATCTGAAAGATGACGCCGAAGTCGCGAAGCTGATGGACCAGGCGAAAACCCAGATCGTCCGCAACGTGTATGTCGAACGTCAGGTCAAGGCCCAGGTTACCGACAAGAAGCTGAAAGACGCCTATAACAAATTCACCGCCTCATATAAAAATGTCGAGGAAGTGAAGGCTCGCCACATGGTGTTCGATACCGAAGCCAAGGCGAAGGATATCATTGCCAAGCTGGATAAGGGCGAAAGCTTTGAAGCCGTCATGAAAGACAACGTGAAGGGCACCAGTCCGAGCGGATACACCAGGACGCCTGCTGGGTTCGGCTGGCATGTGATCCAGGCCGAAGAAAGCGCGTCCCGCCGAAATTCGACGATGAAGCCGCAGCTTGAAATGGCCGGAATTCGCGAATGCCGCGTTCGAGATGGTCAAAGGCTGGAGACCAAGACGCCAAGGAAAACACAGTTCGACATCAATGGTGACCCAGGGGCCGAAGCGCGAAGCCAAAGGGCTGTCCCGCCGATATATCGATAATAAAATCCCGGCTTGGCCGGGATTTTAATATCAGGTAAAAATTCAGATCGTCAAAGGCGGGATGAAAGATGTAGAGATATACATCAACGCTCGACTTGATGCTTCTGGCCATGGCCTCGCCGATTTCCTTTGCGCCCGTGCTGGCCATATCTACATTTTTGCTTCTAAAATAAGCCATTTCCTCATCATTATGCGCGCGAACGGGATGGTCCTGATCGCCGCAAAGTGCGCGCTTCGGCCATGGCTCGCCAGAATTCTTTGCGCCCGCGCTGGCCATATCTACGATTTCCTCATCATTATGCGCGCGAACCATGGTCCTGCAAGTGCCAAGTACGCGCTTTGCAGGGATGCGCCGTCCGTCAGGAAACCTTGGCAAAGGATTTATTTTAATAAAGATGGTCAACCTGTACAGCTGGGTCACTTCCCTCCTATACAGACGCCAGAGGTGCAGACGAGTTGGAAAGTCGACATCAATGGTGACCCGATCAAGTGTCGCAACCCCCATAACCATGTGTTGCATATTCTGGTCGGTATTTTGAATATGGTCTGCTCTTGCCTTCTGACGGCGTTGAGGCGCTTCTTGATCGACTCCATCGCGAGTAATAATTACGATGCATTGATTTATCCTTCAACGATATATGATTTTAACCATATCTTTATAGCAGCCAGACATAGAAAAGCGAAGAAAGAAGCGGCGGTTTTATCATAGCGGGTTGCAATACGTCGGTTTTGTTTGAGGAATCCGAAGTGACGTTCAATACCGTTTCTGGTCTTATAGAGTTTCTTATTGTAGCGGATTGTCTTGATGCGGCTCTGATATAAATGACAAACGCTCGATCTTGATGCTTCTGGCCATGGCCTCGCCATTAGTGTTTCGTACGCTTTGCAGTCCGTCGCCCCGCGCCCCCGTGCTGCATCTGCGAGAGCGTGAACTTTACAGGTGAAGCCTCCCCGCGAACGACCAAACGCCTCTTTTTGAGTCCCCCTTTTGCGCCGGCGGCCTGTACATGGCCCCGGACAATCGTTGAATCCATACTGTAACTCGTATCATCTTCAAGCGCCAGTCAACATGACCCATATATCGCGCCAGCGCAAATGCCGTCGGTAAACGCTATTCCAGTTGCCGTCCTGGCAATCACGCCATTCAGAACCCACAGCATGCGTGCGATTATCTCCGGCGGGACGGCCCCACCGCCCGCGCTCGGCGGGCAACAGCGGTTCTATAATACTCCAGCCTTCTTCCGTTAAATCACCTCTGCCTGGGCGAGCCGCTGACCCACATCTGAGTATCCTTTTGTCCACGGACGCGGCTGGTATTCCAGCTTCAATCAGCACTTCGGGATTGCTCGCATCGCCGGTGATTGCCATGAAGCCCTTATCACGAAGGGCGCCAATGCGTTCCCGGTTGCTGTCGATGACAACGATCGTCCTTTGGTCGGATTGCAGGCTTTTGCATATATGTTTCCCCACGCGCCCATATCCTGCGACTATAATATGGCCAGACAGGTTTTTCAGCTCTGTGGTCTTGAAGCGCGCCAGGTCATCGTCCAGCATATTAAAAATCGGCCGCAGTGCCGGATGCATGTCGATAATGGCATAAAGAAAATTGGCGGCGCGGAACAGAAGCGGGTTAAAGGCGATGGAAATAAGGGCGCCAGCCAGGACCAGATCGCGTGCTTTTTCCGTTATAAGGTCGTAATCCATCCCCAAGGCGATCAGGATAAAAGAAAACTCCCCGATCTGTGAAAGCCCGGCGGAAACAAGAAGGGCTGTCTTTAGCGGATACCGAAACAAAATGACGATGGCAAAGGCTGCGAGCGATTTACCAGCGATTATGATCGTCGCAACCGCAAGCACTTTCAAAGGTTCATCGAGCAGGATAGACGGGTTGAACAGCATGCCAACCGAAACGAAGAACAGCACCGCGAACGCATCCTGGAAAGGCAGGGCGCGTTCTGCGACTTCATGGTTCAGGTCGGATTCGCGGATCATCATGCCTGCGAAGAACGCGCCCAGAGCAAACGAAACGCCGAACAGGGCTGACGCGCCATAGGCAATGCCGATGGCGGCGGCGAAAACGCACAATGTAAACAGTTCTCTGGATCGTGTCTGGACCACCGCGCTTAAGATCCAGGGCAGGATACGCCGTCCGGCCAGCATCATGATGGCGATAAACAGGCTGATTTTAATGACAGTCGTCATCAGTTGCCACAAGGCGTCGCTGGCTGCGTTTTCACCTTCTGATGCGGCCAGGACGGGTATCAATACCAGGGCAAGGACCATGAAAAGGTCTTCAACGATCAGCCAGCCTATCGCGATATGGCCATTCATGCTGTGCTGGATACGATGGTCTTCCAGCGCCCGCAACAGTACGACCGTGCTTGCGACGGACAGGGCTAGCCCGAATACCAGCCCGGTTTGTACAGACCAGCCCCAGAGATGGGCCAGCCCCATCCCCATGATCGTCGCCGCGGCGATTTGTACAATCGCGCCAGGAAGGGCTATCTTCCGAACCTCCATCAGATCCTTGATTGAGAAATGAAGCCCAACCCCGAACATCAACAGCACGATGCCTATTTCTGAAAGTTCCTCGGCGATTTTCATGTCAGCCATAAGGCCTGGCGTGTAGGGACCCAAGACTATGCCTGTCAGCAAATAGCCGACAATGGGCGGGACGCGCAGTTTAGATGCGATCATGCCTGCCACAAAGGCCAAGCTCAGGCCTGCTGCAAGCGTGGACAGCAGGGGTAAATCATGCGCCAGAGCCATAGTTGAATTCCCTAAATGAAATGTAAATTATAACTTGTT
>JBGAQU010000072.1:0-14326 GCA_044220535.1 Alphaproteobacteria bacterium
ATAATTCCAAGGCCGCGACAAAACCCGGAGAGCCGATGTGTGCAATTGGCCTGGAGAAAATCGAACGGGTCGTGGCAAACGCCAATCAATATCAGCGGGCCGATTTCAAGATCTGGGTCGATAGTAAATTGCTCGATGACTCCACAAGATTTTGGCTCGGCTCATTTGTTCACAATGCTTCGAAAGCCAAGAATATTGAGATATGCGACCTTCAAAGCATCCCTGACTATGCGGAAGACCCGCTTTTTTACGGCCAGCATGTCAATAAGCGTTCCGACAGAGAGGGCTGGGGCAATATCTATTCCAGGGCCGACTATGCCAGGATAATTATGCTCGACCATTGTGTGGAGACGGAGAAATCGCGGAGCAGGATTTTCTATTCTGATACCGATTGTCAGGATATACGCCTGCCTGAGGCAATGCGTATTGTAGATGACTTTGGCATTGCAATACATGGCACGGGCAATTTAACGCTTTCTCACGGATATATCGGCCTTTCCAACCGGGATAATGAGATAAAAAGCGGTTTGAAAAGTCTGAAAGCCGACGCCAGGGTAAGCGCCCATGCCGGGCAACTTGGATGTAATGCCTTCGGGGTATTTTTAGAAAGATTGGGCCTGCCGCATAAGACATGGATGCCTCTGATTGGCTTGAAAGGCCTTTTGCCGGAAATAGGTTATGAGATGTCTGCAAATCCTGTTTTGAAACAGCTGGGCATTAATTAATCCCAGGTTTTTGAACTTAAGTGTTTCATCATGATGTTAATTTTTGCTAGGGATCGATTTTATTTTGCTATAAAAATATTGATTATAGAAAATTATTATTCTATGGCAATGAAAATACATAAAGGAGAATTAAGATGAGCTTCGAAGCTAATAACAGTAGTCTAATAGCTCTGGCATGGAGAACAAAGTTCGGAGCAGCCTTTCCTGGTGCTGCAATTGGCGCTTGCTTGGGTGGAATGGCTATGGGCTATAAAGGTTTGCTGATTATAGATGATTTAGTGCGTAAAAACGACGCCGCTACATACGTCTATGAAACATTAGGTGCTAAAGATGTCGAAGTCACGGATCCTTCGGTTGAAGAGCAATCAATGTGCCAAGGGCAGTTTACTGCGGTAAATATTCGGATGACAGTCGGGGAGTTTAAAAACTTCAATCAGCCTGCATGTGTTGCGCCGCCGCTCCAAGGTGAGAAAACAAGCTGGGTCTATCTTCCCAAGCACTTTTAGTTTTGACGATGGAAAAATCGAACAAGCCCGGCGCGAACTTCCTGATGCGGATTTATAATCCGGACGGCACGGAAGCCGGTGCCTGCGGCAACGGCACGCGCTGTGTCGCGCGGTTGTATATGGACATGGAAAAACAATCCGCATGCACGATAGAAACAAAAGCGGGTCTTCTGGCCTGCAATGATCGCGGCGGCTCCGTCGAAGTCGATATGGGTGTGCCGAAATTCGGATGGAAGGATATTCCGCTGGCGGAAGAACGCGATACGCTGCATCTCGGCATGTCGGACGGGCCGTTGCCTGATCCGGTCGCGGTCAGCATGGGAAACCCGCATGCCGTGTTTTTCGTCGATGATGTCAACAAATACGATATCGCCGCGCTGGGTCCGCAGGTGGAACGGCATGTATTGTTCCCCGAACGCACCAACGTCGAATTCGCGCAGGCGTTAAGCCCAGATAAAATCCGGATGAGGGTATGGGAACGGGGCGCGGGCATTACCGAAGCCTGCGGATCAGGCGCGTGCGCAACCATTGTTGCCGCCGTGCGCCGCGGACTGACCGGGCGTAAAGCCGAAATTATTCTGGATGGCGGATCACTGTTTCTGGAATGGCGGGCGGGAGACGATCATGTGCTGATGACCGGTCCCGCCACGCTTGTTTTTAAAGGTCACATCGACTTGTAAGTCGTTTCCACGCCTTTGCCTGCGACCATGCAGCGGATTTCCACGGCTTCGACGCCAGTGCGCATGGGGCGAGTCATTTCGATCATATCGTCCAGAGACATCAGCAGATCGCCAAGGCGCTTGTCCTTGCAGGTCTGATCCTGTTCCATGACCAGGTCCGTATCAATCACCAGCACGGCGCTTTTGTCGAAGGGAACGGTCATATCGCCTGATGGCTTCAGGTACATGCTCTGGACGCAATGGGTATCGGTCGTCATGGCTTGGTTTCCTTCTATAGTTTAAGTGGTTGCAACGCGTGCGACATGCCCCAGGTTCCGCGCGAAATAACGATGGTGGGGCGAATGGATTTCGACGGCCTGGTAGTCGGCGAAGTCGTGTTCGGCGAACGATCGAAGCTGCGTTAATAAATCCATTAATTCATGGGTGTTGTAATCGTCCGTTTCATAGTACGGGCGGCTCAACTCTACAGTGGTTTCCAGCACAAGCGTATTTACGGCCTCGGTCCCCTGACCACCCGTCACGATGCGGGCGGATTTGATATACGGATGGTCAATAAACATTGCTCTTCTCCTCTATCTCTCTCCACATTCATAGGGTGAGGGCAGAATCGGGACTTTGTGCGTTTTGATTGAGGTATTTTCGCCTTATTTTCTTTGCAAATGTGTCGCTATCCACCGCTTGCGGCGCAGTTATATTTCAAAAATACTTGCAATTCTTTGTAATTAGAAGGAATTTACCTGTAACTGTAATGTTTCCGTCTGGTAACAATCACCGCATGATTTGACGGAACGTTTAATAAAATTTTATAGTGCGACGCATGAAAAACGGCACGGGACCACAGCTGATTACATTTGGATGCAGGCTGAACGCTTATGAGAGCGAAGTCATGCGCGACCATGCGTCGAAAGCGGGGCTGGACAATGCCATTATTGTGAATACATGCGCGGTCACTAAGGAGGCGGAGCGGCAGGCGCGGCAAGCCATTCGTAAAGCACGTCGCGACAATCCGGAAGCGCGCATTATTGTGACGGGTTGCGCTGCGCAGATCGATCCCAAAAGCTTCGGCGGCATGCCGGAAGTCGATCAGGTGATCGGCAATGATTTAAAACTGAAAGCCGAAAGCTGGGGCGCCGCCGCCGAAGAACGCGTGCGCGTCAACGACATTATGGCGGTGAAGGAAACGGCTGCGCATTTAATTGATGGGCTGGAAGGCCATGCGCGCGCGTTTATTCAGGTGCAGAACGGATGCGACCATCGCTGCACCTTCTGCATTATTCCCTATGGCCGTGGCAACTCCCGTTCCGTGCCCGTGGGCGCGATTGCGGAACAGGTGCGCAAGCTGGTCGATGGCGGATACAATGAAATCGTCTTCACTGGTGTGGATGTTACATCATACGGCGCGGATCTGCCGGGCCAGCCGACACTGGGGCAGATGATCCGCCGCGTGCTGGCGCTGGCGCCGGAACTGCCGCGTTTGCGTTTATCTTCCCTTGATCCTGTCGAGATCGACGATGATCTGTGGCGATTGATCGCCGAAGAACCGCGCCTGATGCCTCATCTGCATGTATCCCTGCAGGCCGGCGACGACATGATTTTAAAACGCATGAAGCGCCGTCATCTGCGCGCCGACGCCATTGCCATGTGCAGCCGCGCGCGCAGCTATCGCCCCGACATGGCGTTCGGCGCGGACATCATCGCCGGTTTCCCGACAGAGACGGAGGCAATGTTCGAAAATTCCCTGCGCATCGTCGAGGAATGCGACCTGACTTTCCTGCACGTTTTCCCATACTCCGCCCGCACCGGCACGCCCGCAGCAAAGATGCCGCAGGTGCCGGGGCCAGTGAGGAAGGAGCGGGCGGCAAGGCTGCGTGGGCTTGGTGAAAAACAACTCGAACAATTCCTGCTGCGCCATGTCGGCCATGAACGGCAGATTATCGTGGAGCAGGGGAATATCGGGCGGACGGAGCACTTTGCCGCCGTTAAACTGAATTCAGATTTGCCTTTGGGCAAAGTCTTTCAAACCAGAATTCATAGTGCCGGTATGACCGAACTATTCGGTGAAGTTGTTATTTAGTCCATATTTAAAAGCGTTTACCATTTCATTCTAAAATCCATTCATTTATCAAAAAAATGAAAAAGCATTTTTATATTAATCTGTAAAATAAAATAATGCTTGACGATATTATATATTATATTAAATTTTGCTATATAAAATCATAAACAGGGAGCTAAAAATGACACGCTGGAGTCTATCCAATCTTTTCTGGTCTATTTCTTTTGACCAATTCCGGTCGTTGACACAGGAATTTAAAGCAGCGGCGGAGGCATCATTCGGCACGGAATGCGGGCTGGAAGTTAAAGCTTTGAAGAATACGAAGGTTTATACAACTTTTGCGGATAATGACATTCAAGGTGACTTGGATTACCTGAATAACCTCAATTTACTGGCATCTGCCACATCGCTTGATGAAATTACCGAGGATGTCTGGGATAAAGCCGGATATGTGGAGGTTATATTGCATCCCAAAGATAAGGCATCTGCGCCGAACTACGCCTTTGCCCATGCCGAATTCAAAGGGGAATTGCGGCGCACAGCCAGTTTTTACATCCAGCCGGATGGCGGTGATGCGCGTGACCGGATGATATCAGAAAACCGGCGTATGTATGCTGGCGAAGGGTGGGGCGGAAACGGCATCCGGTCTGGCGCCATTCCGTCCAGCCTTTCTTTTTAATAAAATTGACGCCCTCGCTCTGAGGCACTACATTTCTTCTATTCTCAGGGCGGGGCGCAATTCCCCACCGGCGGTTACAGCCCGCGAGCGCCTTCCGGCAACGGAAGGGTCAAGCAGATCAGGTGAAACTCCTGGGCCGACGGTTACAGTCCGGATGAAAGAGAATGACGTATCGGGCGCAGGGCCACGCGGTCTTGCGCATTGATGCGTTTGCGCCCTGTCGTGTAACGAAAGCAGGGTGTTTATGTTAGACCTTCCACGCAAAGCTTTTTACATCGCGCGTCACGCCAAAAGCGTGGCGAATGCTTTTAACCTGATCGCCGGGCATGAATGGGATGCCGAACTGGTGGAGGAGGGGATCGGGCAGGCACTGAATCTGGCAGAATTGGTGTCATTGCTGGATGAGCCGCCTTCTATCATCCATCACAGCCCGTTAAAGCGTGCCGCCGATACGGCGCAAATCGTTGGATCGAAAAACGACATCGTGTTGAATCCTATCCACGATCTGAAGGAGCAAGGCCTTGGTTCATGGAACAGGCGGACATGGGCAGAACTTTCCAAACATTTCCTGAACGCCGAAGACCCGCCGGATGGTGAAAGCAATCAGTCCTATGGCGTCAGGATTATTCAGGGATTGAAAGAAGGGCTTTTGCGGTCCGAAGGAACGCCGCTTTTTGTTTCGCATGGCGGGAGCTTTTATGCATTGGCCCGCCTGACAGGGTGTTTTAACGGGATGAGTGAAATCGGCAATTGCCAGCTTTTCCATTATCGCCCGATAGAAACAGACGGCTGGGCCATTGATTGCCTGCGATTTGAAGGGAAAAGCATCATAGCCGCCAGTGCCCCGTTCTGCCCGACACGGTTGCCGTAAGCCTGGGTTTGGTTTATAGGTTCCAGGCATGGAGCAAACGATATGATTTTCTGGCGTAAGGACAAGCAGGAGACGGATACGAAGCAGGATGAAGCGCCTGCCAAGCATCTGGCTGACCTGGTGCCGGAACCTTTGAAACCGTCCGCTGCCCCTGCCGAGGAACCTGTCAAACAGGAAGGCTGGCTGTCGCGCCTGACTCAGGGCCTCTCCAAATCCACATCGAAACTGACGGGCGGCATCGGTGATCTGATTACCAAGCGCAAGCTGGATCAGGATACGCTCGACGACCTTGAGGAAATATTGATCACCGCCGACCTTGGGCCGAAAACGGCGGCGCATGTGGTGGAGGAATTCGGGCGCGATCGGTTCGGCAAGGATCTGTCTGAAGATGAAATCAAGGAGGCGCTGGCGGAAAGCATTGCTCGCATTCTTGGTCCCGTGGCAAAACCTTTGGATTTTGCAAAGCCTGCGGACGGGCCTTTGGTTATCTTAGTTTGTGGCGTCAACGGCGTGGGCAAGACGACGACCATCGGCAAAATCGCGCATGATCTGAAAACAGCGCACGGCAAGAATATCATGCTGGCGGCGGGCGACACATTCCGCGCGGCGGCGGTTGAGCAGCTGGACATCTGGGCGCAGCGCACGGGCGCGACGATCGTCAAGAAGGAAATTGGAGCGGATTCTGCCGCTGTGGCGTTTGAGGCGTATGAGAAGGCAAAAGCCGATAATGTCGATATCCTGCTGATCGATACGGCGGGCCGCCTGCATAACAAATCGAATTTGATGGCGGAACTGCAGAAGGTTGTTCGCGTTTTGAAAAAACACGATCCGGCCTTGCCGCATGCCGTTCTTCTGGTGCTGGATGCCACCACCGGCCAAAATGCACTGGAACAGGTGAAGACATTCAAGGAGATGGTCGACGTGACCGGTCTTGTGGTCACAAAACTGGACGGCTCCGCCCGCGGCGGGGTGGTTGTGGCGCTGGCCGATCAGTTCAAACTCCCCATCCACCTGATCGGTGTGGGCGAAACCGCGAAGGATCTTCAGCCGTTTAAGGCTGAAGATTATGCAAGGGCGCTCGTGGGCCTTTAAACACCGGGGCTGATGCCCTATCTTTCTATATATGATCGATCAAAACGAGCTGATTTTTATCCTTGTCGGCTTCCTGGCGCAGATCGTCGACGGTGCGCTTGGGATGGCGTTCGGGGTGATTTCGTCGTCGGTCATGATTGCGACGGGCGTTTCGCCCGCCATGGCCAGCGCCAGCGTCCATGCGGCGGAGATTGTGACGACTGGCCTATCCGGCGCGTCGCATGTCTATAATAAAAATGTCGACCGCGCTTTGTTCCTGAAGCTTGTGGTCGGTGGCGTCCTGGGCGGGGTGATGGGAGCCTACATTCTCACGAACCTGCCCAGTGAAATTGTCAAGCCGCTGGTTTCCATTTACCTGTGCGTCATGGCAGCGTTTATTCTTTATCGTGTCGTGCGTAAAGTTGTGCCGATAGATACGTCAAAAAACGGCGTGCGAGTCCTGGGGTTCATCGGCGGTTTTCTGGATGCGATTGGCGGCGGCGGGTGGGGGCCGGTCGTCGTGTCTACGCTGATCGCCCGCGGCAATTCCCCGCGCCATACGATCGGTTCGGTGAATGTCGCAGAGTTTTTTGTGACGCTGAGCATTTCCATCGCCTTCATGCTGTCCATGCCGTGGGATTATCTGAAGATTGCTATCTGGTTAGTGATCGGCGGTGCGCTGGCGGCTCCGATTGCCGGATATATGAGCCGCAAGCTGCCGCCACGCGTTCTGATGACTCTGGTTGGACTTGTCGTATTAAGTCTGAGCGCCTGGCATTTATACGATTTGTTTAGGGTCGACTAAGATTTTCTTTGATCAATAGCCGTCTCTGCCGTTAGCATCATCGGCATGCTGCCCCGCACCATCAAGGATTTCCTGATCTATTACTGGCGTTTCGATCCGAAGCGGTGGTGGCTTTTTATCGTTCAGGATCTTTTGCATTATACACGGTATCCGATTGCCTATTTATGCGTGGGGCGCTGCGTTGACCTGCTGGCCAGCCGCTCGCCGGGCGATGGCGTGCCGACCGAGGCGTGGCTGTTGGCTCTGTGCATTTTCCTGAGCCTGTTGATCGGCGAGGCCGCGCATATCTGGACGGAGCATATTATGCGCGTCTGGAAGCCGGCGATGCGGGTGAAAATCCGCAGCGATTTTTTCGATTATCTGCTGGGCCACAGCCATAATTACTTCCAGAACAATTTCGCGGGCGCACTCGGGCGTAAGGTGACGGAGGTGGCGGAGAGCAGCGTCCGCCTGCACGACCATGTGCGGTTCAGCCTGTTCGGGCCTCTGGTGCAAATGGCGATTACGGCGCTCAGCCTGCTGATCCTTTCACCGTGGTATGGCGTGATCGTCCTCATCTTTCTGGCGGCTGTGATCTTGCCGGTCGCGTTGCGGCTGGATCGGATCGGCGGAAGGGCGCGGGTGTTTTCCGATGTGCGTGCGCGGGTCACGGGTACGATTGTCGATATCCTCAGCAATGCCAGCTCTATGCGCAACTTCGCGCGGGCGGAGCATGAGCGGATCAATCACCAGGAAGACGCAGCGGAGGAACGGCAGGCGGATAAGATGCGCTTCCTGACGCTGATCCAGATCGCGTTTTACAGGCGGTTGTGCCTGATCGTGCTGGGCGGCGGGATGATGGTGGCGCTGCTGTTCGGGTGGCAGGCGGGCATTATAACGGTCGGTGCGGTGGCGTCGGTGATGGGCCTGACCTTTTCCCTGACCAACGCGACCTGGATGGTCGGGCATGGCATTATCATGACCGCGGATGAACTTGGTTATATCGACGACGCCATCCGCATGGTGACCGTGCCTCATGATATCCGGGATGCGGCGGATGCACGACCATTGCAGGCGGGGCACGGGCGTATCACGTTTGACAATGTCGATTTCCGGTTTGGCGACAGGCAGATATTCAAAGGATTGAACCTCGATATCCTGCCGGGGCAGAAAGTGGGATTGCTGGGTCCCTCAGGCGCAGGGAAAAGCACACTCGTCAACCTGCTGTTGCGGCTGTATGAAATTGATGGGGGCCGCATTCTGATCGATGGTCAGGATATACGGGATGTGACGCAGGATTCTTTGCGTGCGGCCATATCGCTGATCCCGCAGGACACGGCGCTGTTTCATCGTACATTAATGGAAAATATCCGTTATGGAAGTCTGGAAGCGAGCGACGCCGCGGTGGAGCAGGCAGCGCAACGCGCACATGCGCATGAATTCATCGATACGTTGAGCGAAGGCTATGACACGATGGTCGGTGAACGCGGCATTAAACTCTCCGGTGGGCAGCGGCAGCGCATTGCGATTGCCCGCGCTCTACTGAAAGACACACCGATCCTGCTGCTGGATGAGGCAACATCCGCGCTGGACAGCGAAAGCGAAAAGACAATCCAGAACAGTTTGGCCGAGTTAATGCAGGGCAAGACTGTGATTGCCATCGCCCACCGTCTGTCCACCATCGCCCATCTGGACCGGTTGATCGTGATGGACCAGGGCGTGATCGTGGAAGACGGCAGCCATGCCCAGCTGGTGGCCGCCAATGGCTTATATGCACGGCTTTGGGGTATGCAGTCGGGCGGGTTTCTTGGTGAGTAGGGCAAGCGGTAATCCCTTGTCATTGTACAGAAAATCGGTCATGATTGCCGGATGATCAAGGTCCTCGGGGCGTTCCGCCCCCGCAAATGCAAAGATCCGCAATCTGTCCTGGCTGCCGTCCGCGAAATATATGACGCGAACGTTGCCTATCTGCGCGCATCCTTCGAAGATTTCGCGGCAGGAAACGTGCCTACGAAACGATTTACCGCCTGTTATCCCTATATCCGCATCCATGTTCAGAATGCGCACCGTGCCGACCAGCGCCTGTCGCATGGTTTTGTGCCGAAGCCGGGGACGTATTCCACCACCGTAACACGGCCCGATATTTTCGACCATTACCTGACCGATCAGGTCCGTCTGCTGATGATGAACCATTCCATTCCGGTAGAGGTGGGGGTCAGCACGACGCCGATCCCGATCCATTTTGCGCTCGGTGAGAATTACCATCTCGAAGGCGGGCTGACGGCGGAGCAGGTGGAAACGCTGCCCCTGTGGTTCGATCTGCCCGATCTGGAAGCGATGGACGATACCATCGCCAATGGTGTGCATTCGGTGAAGCATGGCGACGATATCCCGCTGGCGCTGTTCGCCGCGCCGCGTATCGATATCAGCCTGATGCGCCTGAAGCATTATACCGGCACCAACGCGAAGCACTTCCAGAACTTTGTCATTTATACGAACTATCAGTTTTATATCGATGAGTTTGTGAAGATCTGCCACGACATCATGGCGCAGACGGATAAGCCTGACCTAAAACGCGAACGGTCTGAATATACGGCCTTCGTTGAGCCCGGTGATAAAATCACCGGTAGTCTGAACGGATTTGGTGAGGCGGATGAGCAAGGCGTGCTCCTGCGCCGCATGCCGCAAATGCCTGCTTATCACCTCAAGCGCAAGGACGGCAATGGCATCACGATGATCAATATCGGCGTCGGCCCGTCCAACGCGAAGACGATCACGGACCATGTTGCGGTGCTACGCCCGCATGCCTGGCTGATGCTCGGCCACTGTGCAGGCCTGCGCAATTCGCAGCAGCTGGGCGATTACGTTTTAGCGCATGGCTATCTGCGGGAGGATAACGTCCTGTTCCGCGACCTTCACCCCTCTATCCCAATCCCCGCGCTCGCCGAAATCCAGGTGGCGCTGCAGGATGCGGTGGGGCGCGTGACTGGCCTTGAAGGCTATGACCTGAAAAAAATCATGCGCACGGGCACGGTGGCGACGGTCGACGACCGCAACTGGGAACTGCGCCCGCATATCCGCAATAACATTCGTTTAAGCCAAAGCCGCGCGGTTGCGCTGGACATGGAATCCGGCACCATTGCCGCGAACGGTTTTCGTTTTCGTGTGCCGTACGGGACGTTACTATGCGTTTCTGACAAGCCACTGCATGGACAATTAAAGCTTCCAGGCATGGCTGATCATTTTTATCGGGAACGGGTAGAGCAACATTTGCAAATTGGGTTGCTGACTATGGCATTGCTCCGTGATATCGGACCGGAGCAATTGCACAGCCGGAAGCTGCGCAGCTTCAACGAAGTGGCGTTCCAATAAAGATATTATAAAGGCCTCCAAACAGGAACCAGCAGAACTTCGTCTTTGCCCTGATGTCTTACAACATCGTAATGAGTGCAGGACGCATCAATGACCTCAGTCGGCAAATCGTTAGGGCCGGGGGTTTCCATCGTTGCCAGTCTTTTCAGGCATTCGCCTTGTTTGGCATCCGGGCTGATAAGCAACATGTAGGCGGCTACCAGGCTGCCCATACCAAGTGCTCCACCAATTAAAACAGATCCTTTATCTATCATGACCATCTCCTTGAATATTGAAAATGAATAAGGCTTGATAGCAAAAGCGTAGCCAGCTTGCAATTAAAATATTTTGGAAAATAATCTCAAAATTTTAAGGACATAGTGAAATAATCCTGTCGACATCCCCTATATCTTGATAAATCCCGAAACCAAACCGCAGCCGGTCGCCGCGATAATCGGTGACGATGTTTTTATCCAACAGGCGGCGGCTGATTTCACCAGATTCGGTTGTTTTGAATGTGATGAAATTGCCACGAATGTTTTCCGGTACGGCAAGCGTTCCGGGCGGTGTTTTTAATCCATCCAGAAAATGTTTTTGTAGGCTGTGCGAATACTGGTGAAGAATATCAGGCGTCAGGCCTTCCTTATCCAGCATATCCATCACGGCGCGCATGCGGTAGAGGCCGGAGGCATCAAAGGTTGCGCCCCACAGGCGATATCCGTCCGTCGCGAATGGCACAGGGCCGCCCTGTTTGGATTCCAGCGCGCCCATATCGGCGAACCATCCGGTATTTCGCGGGCGCTCGGCGTATCCGTCCGGGCAATGCAGGAAGCAGCAGCCTTCGCCGCTCATCGCGTATTTGTAGCCGCCCGCCATGTAAAAGGCGCGGCTGGTAATGGAAGAGAGGTCGGTCGGCAGGGCCATGAAGCCGTGATAACCGTCGATGACGGCCAGCGTATCCTTGTTTGGGATGGCGTTGACGATGGCGGCGAAATCCTTCACCACTGCGCCTGAATTGAAAAAGACCTGGCTGAAGAAAACCATGTCGTGCGTTTTATCCATCGCGGCGATAAAGCGTGTGGAGAAAGTTTCAAACGGCTCGGCTTCCACACGCGTCACCGTAACCAACCCGTCTTCCTCTAACCTTCTAACCTGCCGTTGAAACTGGAATCTTTACCGTCGGTGGTCAGGATGCGCGGGTTCTCGGGCAGGCAGGACAGCAAGCGGCTGACAAATTCATGCGTGTTGGGTGCGAAGGCGATGCTGTCCGCCTTTGGCAGGTTCAGGCGTTTGGCGATGTGCTGCTGGACCGCCGGAATAACTTCACCAAAAACCTTTCCCCATTTGCGGTCGGCAAGGGTGGCGGAATCTATCCAGTATTGCTTCTGTCCTTCAAAACTTGCCTCCGGCCATGGATGATGGCTATGTGCCGCGAAATGCAGGCGAGCGGGGTCGGCGTTGAGGAATTGGGTAAAGAGGGGCTTGTAGGTTTTCATTTGTACATCCATTTTTACAATCGTCATCCCGGCGAAAGCCGGGACCCATACGGTGGTTCCGCAGGAGCAAATGGCGAAAATTCTTTGCCTTTCGCGAAAATGTTAACAGTGCATGGGTCCCGGCTTTCGCCGGGATGACGTCAATAACTATCCCCCCACACTATACTTATACCCCATCGACCGGCTAACGCCTTCGGGCAATGGAGGCAGGGCGTTGGACGGGATTAAATATGATGACAGCGCGAACAGATCATTAAAGATGCGATGCTTCTTCATCGTTTCCATCAAATAATCAAACCCGGACGATCCACCTGTGCCTGCCGATCCACCGACCATGCGCTGGACCATCAGCGCGTGGCGGACGCGCCAGAGCGCCAGCTGCTCATCGATATTCATGATGTGGCTGAGCAGGGCATAGGGCGCCTGCAGCATCGGCTCGTTACGATAGAGGGTGATAAACAGCGCCGCTTGCAACGCTTTCAGCGACAGGCGCCAGATGCCTTTTTCCGTGGCGTATTGATGCAAAGCCGGGTCGAAAATGCCTTCGAACTTCTCGCGTCCCCGTTTGATGGCGGCCTGTTCCATTTCCAGCGCCGTGCCGGACAGGATTTTTCCGGCCTCGGTCTCTTTACGGTCCAGCATGGCATAAACGGCTTTTTTATACGTATCCTGAAACCGGTATTCGCCCATATCGGTGAACGGCGTGCGGGCCAGCCAGCTGTCCAGCAGCGCGAATAAAGACGGGCTGGATTCCGTATCGTTGATGGCCGCGCGGCTTTTTTCCGAAAGCTGCGCGTCGAACTGGCCATGAAATACCGGGATCCGGTCATCCCGGCGCAGGCCTAGGCGCGTTTCGATCAGGCGGAACTGAAGGCTCTGAAACCCGGACGCGCTGGACAGATGCTCCCGAAAATCGATAAAGGCCTGCGGCGTCATCGTTTCAAGGATGTCGGTTTGGTTCACGACAAGGCGAAGGATGGACACCACGCGGTCGATGCGGGAGAGAACGGGCTGCATGTCCCGGTCATCGACGATGCGCTGCGACATACGCGCGCAGATATCGTCCAGTTCAAACAGGATCTGCCGGAACCATAATTCACAGACCTGGTGATAGACGATAAACAGCATCTCATCATGTGCAGGCGTGTTCGCCGCCTCACTGCGCCGCTTCTGGCTTTGCAGGATGGAGGAGAGGGAGAGATAGTCGCCGTATTGGTCCCAGGATGATGTCATGGGGGGAGTGTCGGAGATAGGTAGAGAAATGTCTAGTGTAGTTAAGATATTAAAAAGTGATTTTTTATAAATCCCAAATAATATATTATGAAAAAATAGCGGTCCCGAATATAATTCGGGACCGCTATTAAAAAAGCAAAATTACTGGACTTTTGGAGTCATTGCAGCAATTGCAGCTTTACGGGAATTTGTGACCATCGTCACAAATGCTTTGCGATCATTTTCGCGACCAATAAAAGCATCGTTTGCAACAACCAGACGTGATGGGTTGCCAAGGCTGTCAACATCCCAACCACCTGTTATTTGTGGGTAGTAGTCGCCTTCGATTTCTACAGATTGGTACATATATTCACCATCAGGACGTTTAAGGCTGGCAACATCACGGTCGTATGCTTTAACCAGTTGTACAACATCGCCATTGTTGCGTTCCAAGCTCATCATTGTCGGTGCGCCTTGTGCCATGGAAACTAAAGCACAATCTTTTTCGCCACCGGCAACAGCTGCCAATGCATCATTGGTTGTCATGTATTCAGCTTGTGTTTCTTTGTAACCTTCATCAGCGTATTTGAAGTTATCAAACGTAATTTGAGCCCCACCGCCAACAGCTAAGGTCAGGCCGTCCTTGCGCAAATTGCTGATTTTGTTGATGTCTACGGTTTTTCCGCAAACCAAATGAAGTGTTTCCATTGCCAACTGAGCGATCGAAGAAGTGGCTACTGGTGCGCTGGAGTAATTTTTGTTCCAAACATCTGCATCACCTTGCACGATAGCAGCGTCGCATTCACCATTTTTCATTTTGATATAGTTGTCAGCAGAGCCTTCGGATGGAACTGGTATAATAGTTACTTTACCGTTTTGTTGAGCAAAAATATTACCT
>JBGAQU010000073.1:0-14254 GCA_044220535.1 Alphaproteobacteria bacterium
TGATATGGTGGATTTAATGAGTCTGGATCCTAGCTATCTCTATTTATTTTTTACAAAATTCAATGGAGCTCTTGAATACAAATTGCCTTCTTTAAGCTTAAAACTTACTTACAAAGACATATCAAATAAAAAATTTTTAAAACAATTTGATTTTAACTTAAGTCATTTTTATTATACCCTCTCTTACGATGAAAATGGAGAGTTTGGAATTAGATTATCATACGAAAGTATCAAGCGGAATATATTCACTCCCACTCAATGGTCCCCGGCGGTTTGCTCGTAATATCATATACCACCCGGTTAATCCCCTTCACCTCATTGATGATCCGCGTCGCCACGCGCCCCAGAAACTCATGGTCGAAATGGTAGTAATCCGCCGTCATGCCGTCCGTGCTGGTGACGGCGCGTAACGCACATACATGGTCGTAGCTGCGGCCGTCGCCCATCACGCCGACGGTTTTGACGGGCAGCAGCACGGCGAAGGCCTGCCAGATGGCGTCGTAGAGGCCGGCGTTGCGGATTTCCTCCAGATACACCGTGTCGGCCTTGCGGAGGATGTCGAGTTTGTCCTTTGTGATCGCGCCAGGAATGCGGATGGCCAACCCAGGCCCCGGGAAGGGGTGGCGCTTCACGAAATCGGGATGCATGCCGAGTTCGATGCCAAGGGCGCGCACTTCGTCCTTGAACAATTCGCGCAAGGGTTCGACGAGTTTCAGCTTCATCGTCTCCGGCAGGCCGCCGACATTGTGGTGGCTTTTGATGGTGACGCTGGGGCCGCCGGTGAAGCTGACGCTCTCGATCACGTCGGGGTAGAGCGTGCCCTGCGCCAGGAACTCCGCGTCGCCCACGCTTTTCGCCAGGCGGTCGAACACATCGATAAAGCTCGCGCCGATGATCTTGCGCTTTTTCTCCGGGTCCTCGACGCTGGCTAGGCGGGAGAGGAACAGCTCGCTCGCATCCTCATGGATCAGCGGGATGTTGTAATGGTTGCGGAACAGGTCGACCACGGCCTTGCTCTCGCCCGCGCGCATCAGCCCGGTATCGACATAGATGCAGGTCAGTTGGTCGCCGATCGCCTCATGCAGCAGCACGGCGGTGACGGATGAATCGACGCCGCCCGACAGGCCGCAAATGACTTTACCCTTGCCCACCTGGCGGCGGATTTTGGCGATGGCCTCGGCGCGGAACGCCGCCATGGTCCAATCGCCCTTGCAGCCGCAGATCGCGTGGGTGAAGTTTTTATACAGCGCCGCGCCATGCGGCGTGTGCACGACTTCGGGATGGAACTGCACGCCGTAAAAGCGGCGCGTGTCGTCGGCGATAAAGGCGAAGGGCGCGCCTTCGGATTTCGCGACGGGGCGGAAGCCTGCAGGCAGTTTCGTGACGCGGTCGCCATGGCTCATCCACACCTGTTCGCGGTTGCCTTTGGCCCAGACGCTTTCGAAAATGGGGGAGGATTCGTGGATGTCGATATAGGCGCGGCCGAATTCGCGGCCTTCACCGTCCCCAGCTTCGACCAGACCGCCCAGCTGCTGCACCATCGTCTGCTGGCCGTAACACACGCCGAACACCGGCAGGCCCATGGTGAACACGCAATCGGGCGCGCGGGGGCTGCCCTTTTCCGTCACGCTGGCAGGGCCGCCGGACAGGATGATGCCTTTGGGGGCATAGGCCTTGATCCGCGCCTCATCCGCCGCGTTGAACGGCCAGATTTCGCAATACACGCCCGACTCCCGCACCCGCCGCGCGATCAGCTGCGTCACCTGGCTGCCGAAATCGAGGATCAGGATGCGGTCGTGGTGAAGGGAGGATAGCGGCGTCGCGGCGGTCTGTGCGCTCATGGCTGGCCTTTCGGGTTATGACAGCACCATACAGGCAGGCAGCTAAAAGACAAAGATTCTTCAGCATAATCTAGTAGATAAAACAAAAATTGACATAAAGATGAAAAAGGAATAAATAATATTTATACATAAACAGGAGATACCAAATGACGTTTACAAGAAATGTTCTGACCGGCTTTGCTGCTTTGTTCGCAGTCACCGCCGTAACCCCTGCCATGGCCGGTGAAGGTCGTGAAATTGGTGAAGTTTCCACCAGCTGGCAGCTGATCGGCCCGGATCACAAAGTTAAAATTGCGGCGTTTGAAGATCCCAAAATCCAAGGTGTTACTTGCTATGTCAGCCGCGCCGTAACAGGCGGAATTGGAGGTGCCCTTGGGCTCGCCGAAGATACTTCAGATGCCAGTGTCGCCTGCCGTCAAACTGGCCCAATTGTTTATAACCAAGCTATTGAATCAGGCAAAGATGGTGAAGACGCATTTGCTGAAAGCAGATCGTTCTGGTTCAAAACCTTGCATGTCAAGCGTTTTTACGACGCAGCGAACGGGACACTTGTTTATCTGACCTACAGCGATAAACTTGTCGACGGCTCACCGAAAAACTCTATTTCTGCAGTTACGCCAATGCCATGGGGTACACAGGTACCTGGTGAACCCAGGCTAAAATAAGATTTTTTAGGTAAGGCCGGGCATTTAGCCCGGCCTTACGTTCTTATTAAATAAATTCATTTTTGTTGCCCCGCCACCTTGTTTTCCGTCATACTTTTTAAAATATAAATAAAAATCAAAAGGGTGATGTGCCAATGGACGAGTCCGATCTCAAGGATCTTAAAGCCGCTTTATCGACGCTTGAATCCGCAGGGTCTTTGCCCCGCCCCTCGCGCTTCCGCGCATTGCGTCATGCGTTGAAACTCGCTGTGCGCTGCGCGGGGATGACGGAAGATCCTGCCGTCTGGCGCATCCTGGGCGAACGCGAATTGCGCCGGCATGAAAAATTCTCCCGCATGGCCGCGGATAAAAAACCCGGCGCGGAAACCGAATTCATTCGCCGCCTGAAGGTGGAGGACAGTTTTACCCGCGCCGTCGCCTGGCTGGGCAAGGCCGGGAATTCCGGCGACTCTGCCGCGCTGACCAGCCTTGGGCATTTGTACATGGGAAGTTACAGCGGCATCGATGAACAATTCGCGAAACCGTCCAAGGCGCTGCATTACTTCCGCAAGGCGCTCGCCGCAGGGTCGAGCGAAGCGCTGTACGACATTTTCCACGTGCTGGCCAGCGGGCGCTGGTTCGATACGGGCCTGCCCTATCTGCGCCAGGCCTGCCGCCATGGCCATGCGGGCGCGATGGTGACGCTGGCCGAACTGACCTGTAAGGGCGAAGCGGTGCCGAAGGACGACCGTGAGGCCATCCGCCTGCTTGATGACGCCACGACATTATACGCCGCGCAAAACCTCGACGACCCATACCTGAAAGCGCGGATCGATTTCCTGCATGGCGCTTGTTTGTGGGCGGGTGCGGGCGTGAAAGCCGACCGCGAAACCGGGCTGATGCTGGTGCAACGCGCCGCCGGGTTCAATCCTGACGCCGCCACTTGGCTGAAAAAACATGAGGTGAAGCCGGATGATCCGGAACTGGGCTCGCCGATGCGCTTTTTCTCCGTCGCCTATAAGGCCCGCGGGCGCAAGGCAAGGCTGAACAAGACGGATGAGGAAATTCTGGCGCCGCTGAACGCGCTGACCGGCCTGCAGAACGTGAAGGACCATATCGCGCAGCTGGTGCATCTGGGCAAGGCGCAGGCGCTGCGCCAGCTGAACGGTTTGCCTGTGGTGCCACTGTCGCTGCACATGGCGTTTATCGGCGCGCCGGGTACAGGCAAGACCACGGCGGCAAGGTTGATCGGCCAGGTGCTGGCGGATGCGGGTTTGCTGTCCAAGGGTCATGTCGTGGAAACGGACCGCTCCGGCCTGGTCGGCCAGTATATCGGCCAGACCGAAATGCTGACCAAGGCGAAGCTGGAAAAAGCGGTGGGCGGCATATTGTTCATCGATGAGGCTTACGCGCTGGGCAATAAAGACTCCGCCCGCGACTTCGGCAATGACGCGATCGAGATTATCCTGAAATTCATGGAAGACAGGCGCAACGACCTGGCCGTGATCGTCGCCGGGTATGACGAGCCGATGGACATCTTCTTCAACTCCAACCCCGGCATTCGCTCCCGCTTCGGTCATGTTCTGCAGTTCGGTCATCTTTCAGCCAATGGCGCGGGCGATTTGTTCCGCGAACTCTGCGCGGCCAGCCAGTACCGCTTGCCCGAAGATGTGGAGACGGAAATCGAACGCCACTTCACCCGCGCCATCCGCCAGGGCGACCTGCACAACGCCAATGGCCGCGGCGTCCGCGCCCTGTTCGAACAGATGGTGGCGAAACAGGCCAGCCGCGTCGTGCGCGGCCAGCTGCATGGCAAGGCGGATATCGTCACGATCCTGATGGAAGATCTGCCCTGGGATACGGGACGGGCGCGGCTGTCGGTGGTGAAGGATTAATCTGATCTGGCCTTCTTTGCGGAGGAATGCTAGATAAGCGATATGACTCTGAACAGCCAAATCGAAAAATCCGCCGCCATCATCCGTAAGAAAGCGGGTGGCCTGCAACCGAAAATCGCCGTCATCCTCGGCTCCGGCCTTGGTGCGGTTGCGAACCTTCTGGATGAAACGGCCAAAATCTCCTATGCCGATCTGCCCGGCTTTCCTGTGTCGACCGTGGAGGGGCATGAGGGCACGATGCGCATTGGCGCCGTCTCCGGCACGCCCGTCATCTTCCTGAAAGGCCGTGTGCATTTGTATGAAGGCAAAGGGGTCGAGCCGATCAAGGTGATCATTCGCGCCCTGAAAAAAGCCGGCGTCGAGACTTTGTTCCTGACCAACGCCGCCGGATCGTTGTTGCGCGAAAACGACGCGGGCAGCGTGGTCGCGATTTCCGACCATATCAATTTGACCGGCCTCAACCCGCTGACCGGCCCCAATGACGATGACTGGGGCCCCCGTTTCCCGCCGATGGAAAATGCCTGGGACAAGGATCTGCGCGATACATTAAAGGGTTCCGCGACCAAGGCCGGGTTTATCCTGAATGAAGGCGTCTATGCCGGATATCTGGGACCCACCTTTGAAACCCCCGCCGAAATCCGCATGGCGAAAGCGATCGGCGCGGATCTGGTCGGCATGTCCACCGTCGCCGAGAACATCATCGCACGCCATTGCGGCCTGAAATGCGTCGGCTGTTCCGCCGTCACCAACCTGGCCGCCGGCATGGGGGATATCCCCTTAAGCCACGAACAGACTTTGGAATTTGCGGCTCTGGCGGGGGAGAAAATGGCGAAGCTGATGGCCGTGTTCCTGAAGGATTACGCCAGCCTGTAATGCAAGGCAGCTATGCCGCCCCACAGTTTTGTTGCTTTTCAAAAAACGGTATGCAAATGATATCTTTGCACCGCAGCAACAGGACCTGAGTATGCCCGCGCAACCCACTGTCAGTTTTGAATTTTTCCCGCCTCGCACCCATGACGATGCCCCGGCATTGTGGGAACACGTGGACAAACTGGTTACCTGTAAACCGGCTTTTATCACTATGACCATGACAGGTGAAAAGGAAGAGGGGCCGGCATACAGCACGAAATATGCGGTGGAACTGGCGCAAAGAACCGGCATACCGACGGCGGCGCATGTCACATGCCTGAACACGACAAAAGAAGATCTGAAAGAAATAGCCGACGCACTCTGGGATAAAAATATCCGTCACATTGTTGCATTGCGCGGCGATGGCGATCCGCTTGGTGATCGCCAGAACTATTTTAAATACACCAATGAATTCGTGGCAGCATTGAAATCATGGCACGATTTTGAAATCAGCGTCGGTTCCTATCCTGAGCATCCATCATACGATATTGAACCCTTGCGTTTAAAGGCGGATGCGGGAGCAAATCGCGCCATCACACAGTTCTTTTTTAACAATGATGCCTTTTATAAGTTTCGCGACGCGGTGACGAAGGCCGGGATTAAAATACCTGTCGTGCCCGGTATCGTTCCCATTGGCAATTTCGCGAGCATCGTAAGGTTTGCCGACAAATGCGGCGCGACCGTGCCGGACTGGCTGCGCAATGAATTTGCGAAAGTCAAAGGCGATAAGGAAGCGTCCGAGTCGCTCGCCATGGAAATTGTTTATCTTCAGACGGCTGACCTTGCCGCAAATGGCGTGGATCACATCCATTTCTATACGCTAAATAAAAGCGCCATGCCCATGAAAGCCTGCGAAGCGCTGGGCCTGATCAAAGCACCCGCACTGGTTTAAAAGCCTATTCTCCTTGCAGTCCCCGCATCCTTGCGCTTTAATGCAAAGCAGCAAACATAAAATGGAGGATGTGCATATGGTATTGGCGACCAATCTGGGGTTCCCGCGCGTAGGCGTCAACCGCGAACTGAAAAAGGCGCAGGAAGCATTCTGGAAAGGCAAGGCGAGCGAAGCCGAACTCCAAGAGACCGCGAAGGAACTGCGCCTGCGCCACTGGACCATGCAGAAGGATGCTGGCATCGCGCACATCCCCTCCAATGATTTCACCCTCTATGACCACATGCTGGATATGTGTTGCCTGGTCGGCTGTATCCCGTCCCGCTATGGCTGGACGGCGGGCAATGTCGATCTGAAGACCTTTTTCGCCATGGCCCGCGGCACGGACAAGGTTCCGGCCATGGAAATGACCAAGTGGTTCGATACCAACTATCACTATATCGTCCCTGAATTTGAAGAAGGCCAAAGCTTCAGCCTGTCCTCCACCAAGATTTTCGACCAGTTCAAGGAAGCGCTGGATGCGGGCATCAAGACGCGTCCGGTGCTGGTCGGGCCTGTCACCTTTATCCATCTCGGCAAATCGAAGGCCGCAAATTTTGACCCCAGAGCATTGATGGAACGCCTGTTGCCTGTGTACGAACAGGTCTTGCAGAAACTCTCAAAACTCGGCGCGGACTGGGTGCAGATTGATGAGCCGGTGCTGGCGCTGGACTTATGCGAAGGCGAAAAAGCCTGCTTCAACCCGACCTATGAACGCCTGGCAGCCGCCGCTGGAACCATGAAAATCCTGGTCGCGACCTATTTCGATTCCCTGCGCGACAATACCGATATCGCCTGCAACTTGCCTGTGCACGGCCTGCATGTCGATCTGGTGCGTGCGCCCGGTCAATTGGAGCATATCCTGCACCGCCTGCCGAACGACCGTGTGCTGTCGCTGGGCGTGATCGATGGCCGCAATATCTGGAAGGCCGATCTGTCGAAAGCTTTGGCGATGGTGGAGAAAGCCGTTGCGAACCAGGGCGAGGATAAAGTCTTCGTCGCTCCGTCCTGTTCCCTGCTGCACACGCCGATCGACCTTGATGGCGAGACGAAGCTGGATGCGCAGGTCAAAAGCTGGATGGCCTTTGCAAAGCAGAAGCTGAATGAAGTCGCCTTGCTGGCTAAAGGCCGCGAAAAAATTGCCGCTGCTCTCGCTGAAAGCGATAAAGTGGTCGATGATCGTAAAACATCGCCGCGCATTCATGACCAGGCTGTGAAGGCCCGCCTGAACGCCGTGACGCCCGCGATGCTGGCGCGCAAAAGCGCCTATCCGCAACGTCGGAAAGTGCAGCAGGTGAAATATAATTTGCCGCTTTATCCTACGACCACCATCGGATCGTTTCCGCAAACGCAAGACATCCGCGCCGCACGCGCAGCCTTCAAAAAGGGTGAACTGAACGAAGCCGCCTATACCGACGCGATGAAAAAAGAGATCGAAGGCGTCGTCCGCTATCAGGAACAGATCGGCATCGACGTGCTGGTCCATGGCGAGGCGGAACGCAACGATATGGTGGAATATTTCGGCGAACAGCTGAAAGGCTTCACCTTCACCAAAAACGGCTGGGTGCAATCCTACGGCTCCCGCTGCGTGAAACCGCCGGTGATCTTCGGCGATATCAGCCGCCCGGATCCGATGACCGTGCAATGGTCGGCCTACGCGCAAAGCCTGACGCAAAAACCTATGAAGGGCATGCTCACCGGCCCGGTGACGATCCTGCAATGGAGCTTCGTGCGCGACGACCAGCCGCGTGAAACCACATGCAAACAGATCGCCCTCGCCATTCTGGATGAGGTGCAGGATCTGGAAAAGGCCGGAATCACAATCATACAGATCGACGAACCCGCCATCCGTGAAGGCCTGCCTTTGCGTCAGGAAGACCGCGCCGCATACCTGAAATGGGCGGTGGATTCCTTCCTGCTGTCCTCCACGGGCGTGGCCGACACGACCCAGATCCATACCCATATGTGCTATTCCGAATTCAACGACATCATTGAATCGGTCGGCGCGATGGATGCGGATGTGATTTCCATTGAAACTTCGCGCAGCCAGATGGAACTGCTCGACGCCTTCGTAAACTATAAATACCCGAACGAAATCGGCCCGGGCGTCTATGACATCCATTCCCCGCGCGTCGCGCCGGTGGATGAAATGTCCGGCCTGCTGCAAAAGGCGCTCGACGTCCTGAAACCCGAACAGGTCTGGGTCAACCCCGATTGCGGCCTGAAAACCCGCGCCTGGCCGGAAACGAAAGCCGCGCTGGAAAACATGGTGCAGGCGACAAAAATGCTGCGCGACAGGCAAAGGGCAGCCGCCTGAATCGAATGCCGACCTTTATAAAAAGCGGATGGTGGGAAACGGATACAGGATCCCGCCTGTATCTCGACATAGATAAGAATGGAACTGTCAAAGGCAGGTTTTCTGAAGAGCGCCGGTCAGGATGGTCGCCGATCTTTCCGTCCGCGCTCACCGGTTTGTCGCATTGAGTTTCGATGCTGGCGATACGTCTTTCACCAACCATTACCTAAAAACATTACTGAATTTTATCCCGAATGACATGCCCGAACGCTATCGCGGGAATATTGCGCACCGCACACTGTATAATCTCCGGAAAATCCAGAATGATATTTTGCTTAAAAAGTTTGAAGATTCCATTGAACTGTCTGCATTATTTCAGTCGCAAAACAGGTGGCCGCTTCAAATGCATCCGGGATAAGATTTACAAATCTTCTTCTGTTTTGTCGGGAATGATCTGATTTTTTCGTATAAGAACCGCCGCGAAAAACCCGTCAGTATTGTGCTGCCTCGGCGTCAGGCGCATATAGGGATCTTTGCACGGCGCGTCGCCGTCGCCCCAGATTTTAGAGACGGGCAGGATTTCAAAATCCGGATGGCGCTGCAGAAACGCGTTCGCCTGGTTTTCGTTTTCCGCGGGCAGGAGAGAGCACGTGGCGTAAACCAGCCGTCCACCCGGTTTCACTGTCTTCGCGGCCTTATCCAGGATCTCCGCCTGCGTCGCCAGCAAATCGTCCAGCTTCGGGCCGAAGGCGCGCCAGCGCAGATCCGGATTGCGCCGCCATGTGCCAGTGCCGCTGCATGGCGCGTCGATCAGCACGACGTCGAACGTGCCTTTCTGCCGCCGCAGCCATTTACGGTTTTTTTCATCAGATAGCGGGCGGACTTCGATAATGTCGGCGACGCCCGCGCGCTTGAACCGGGCACGGCCTTTCTGCAGGCGGTCGGCGTTGATGTCGCAGGCGACGATGCGGCCTTTATTGTTCATGGCGCTGGCCAAGGCCAGCGTCTTGCCGCCGGAACCCGCGCAGTAATCCAGCACCTGGTTGCCCGGCTGCGCGCCCGAAACGAAGGCGATCAATTGCGACCCCTCATCCTGAATCTCGATCAGCCCTTTGGTGAAGGCTTTGGTTTCGGATAGGTAGGCCTTGCCTTTTGTGCGCAATCCGGTCGGCGCCCAGCGGCAGGGCGTGGTTTCGACGCCGTCCTTGGCCAGGCTGGCCATTGCATGCTCCCGGTCGATCTTGCGAAGGTTGACGCGCAGGTCGAGCGGGGCGGAACTCATCAAAGCCTGCAGTTCCGGCACGAAATCGTTGCCGAAATATCCACGCAGCGCCTCTTCATGGTTTGGCGGGCATTCGGCCTGCACAGCGTCCGGCATGTCGGGATGGTCCAGCGTGTGGTTTTCAAGACGGCGGATCAGGGACTTCTCTTCATCGGTCAGAGGCGGCGCGCTGTATTTCGACTCTTCGAAATGGCGTTCAACCCCTTCGGTCTTCATGCTCTCACCCAGCACTAGCCAGGCCAGCAGGCGATTGCGGGCAGTGTCCTCAACTTCCGATTTCTGCAGCCACCAGCCGAGCCTTGCATGGGCGCGCACTATATTGTAAATGCGCTCGACAATGGCCGACCTGTCCTTGGAACCGATATAGCGCCTGTTGCGCATATAATCGCCGACCGTTCCGTCCATCGGGATGCGGCTGTGGTCAATTTTCTCCTGGATCTCCAGGGCGGCTTGCAGGCGGGCGGCGGGGGTCATGGGAAAATCCTTTTCATGGAGGGCTTTATAACAGTTTTCCCATGCCTGTGGATAATTAAAAAATGACAAAATCGTATCATTATCAAAAAAGCCTTGCGCTTTGGTTTCAGCCTCTATATCAAAGGAACTTTTTTTATTCTTGACTCCTCCTTGGTTTATTCCCAAACTCTCTCAGTCTACCGGTGTTAACAGAGGAGAGAGTAATAATGAGCCTTACAAAAATCCAACAAGCGTCCGTTAAAGCGCCTAACTATGATATTTTGAAGCCTGAAGAAGGTGGGGATCATAAACCGGCACCTATCCTTAAAGCTGGCATTTAATCCCAAATTTCCTAAAAGCCGCCTTAGGGCGGCTTTTTTTATTGAGTCTTGACGATGTCAAAAATCTTTCCAATACTCATTGTGATTATATAACAACAGACAGAGGAGCGATAAAATGAGCAAAGAAACAATCTTCCAGCCTTTGACGGCTCAATTTGGTGGCCCGAAGGATGAGGGATACGGCACCAGAGAAAGCAGCCTTAAGCCCCTGCCCGGCCCAGCCCCGGTTAAAATCAAGGGCATGTAATCCGCGAATTCAAAAAGCCGCCTTCGGGCGGCTTTTTCATGCCTGTCTCTTGACCTTCACAAAGCGCAGCCGCATATGTTAAGGCAACAGGAGCTTATCATGACATCTTTATTCGATCCTCTTCAGGCGGGCGCGCTCAATCTTAAAAACCGCTGTGTGATGGCGCCGCTGACCCGGGCGCGGGCAGGCGAAAGCCGTATACCCAACGCCCTGATGGCCGAATATTACGCGCAGCGCGGCGGGGCCGGGCTGATCATCTCCGAAGCCACGGCCATTTCACCGGAAGGCTATGGCTGGAAGGACGCGCCGGGGGCCTATACACCCGACATGGAGAAAGGTTGGAAAGCGGTGACGGATGCCGTCCATGCGCAGGGCGGCCTGATGGTGCTGCAGCTCTGGCATATGGGCCGCATATCGCATCCTGACCTGCTGGGCGGCCAGTTGCCGGTCGCGCCATCCGCCATTGCGGCCGCTGGCGTGAACAGGTCGCTCGGCACCGATAAAACTTATGTCGTGCCGCGCCCGATGACGAAGGATGATATTAAACGCACGATGGACGATTACGCGAAGGCAACGCAGCTGGCGTTGCGCGCAGGGTTTGACGGGGTGGAAATCCACGGCGCGAACGGCTACCTGATCGACCAGTTCCTGAAAGACGGATCGAATAAGCGCGACGACGAATACGGCGGCAGCGTCGATAACCGCGCGCGTTTTCTGCTGGAAGTCATCGACGCCGTGACCTCCGTCGCCGGAAAAGACCGCACCGGCCTGCGCCTGTCGCCGGACAATGTGCAGGACTGCGAGGACAGCGACCCGGCCGGCACATTCACACGCATCGCCGAACTTTTGAATTCCCAAAGTCTCGCCTATTTGCATGTCAAGGAACCTTCGCGTGATAAAGGCGGCCATGCCATTACACCTTCCGCAACGCTAAACATGCGTGAAGTCTATGAACACACTCTGTTCGTGAATGAAGGTTATGACAGAAAAACAGGGCAGGCGGCGCTGGATTCAGGCTTGGCTGATGCCGTTGCCTTCGGTGTGCCGTTCCTGGCCAATCCTGATCTGGTGGATCGACTGAAAACAGGTGCACCCCTCAACACGCCGGACCAGAAACATTTCTACCAAGGCGGCGAGGTCGGCTACACGGATTATCCCACCCTTAAATCACGGGCGGCTTGATCGGGCCTTCTTGGATCATGGTTTTTTCTTTCGGTTGAATAAAATGCGCTATGCGCGCGCATACGGCTTTGTAAACCAAACTTGAACCTTCTGAAACATTGCCCGTGCCTTTGCCAATACCTTCGGCGGCATGATTAATGCCCATACTTACGCCCTTAACCGCCAGAACTAACCCATCACCTGCCGCATCTGCGATTTTTGTCCCTTGGCGTTCAATAGCAGGCATAAATGCCGGGGCAAGGAAGGCAGCAACCAAAGGGATTTTGCTTTTCAAAACTGGGGCGGCCGCAGCAAAAGCGCGGATAAGCAGTGCGGGTGTAGGCATATTTAACCTCCGATAATGAAAGCAATATAACATTTCAAGCGACAAAAGACAATTTCAGCGCCAAAGCCCAGCCGTATCCCGCCATCCGAATACAGCCTCCGGCAGCATTTTTCCGCCAATCTCCACCTGCTTCTTCCCGATGCGCTGCCCGCCCATCGCCTTGTAAAATTCAATGGCGCGTTTATTGCCGTCCAGCACCCACAGACATAGTGATTCATGCTTCATGGTTTTCAAATCTGCCGCCGCGCGGGCCAGCAATTGCCGCCCCAACCCCTTGCGCCAGTAATCGGGCAGCAGATACAGCGCATAAATTTCCGAAGAATAGAGCGGGCGGATCGGCGACGATCCCGGTGGCGGCGTGCGCAGGCGGCCAAAGCTGACAAAGCCTGCGGCTTGTCCGCCTTCATCTCGCGCGATCAGTGTCGTACTTTCATTCTTCGCCAAAATGCCGCGCCATGTTTCCTCCTTCGCGTTTTGGTCCAGCGCGTCCAGATAGGCCTGATCCGCAAGCCCGCCATAGGCTGCGCGCCAGCCTTCGATATGGATGCGGGCAAGGTCGGGAATATCGGCCTTACGGGCCGTATCTATTGAGAAAACCATGATTTTTTTTAATCGATGGCAGCTTTTCTGTCAATTTTGGAACCAAACGGTCCGCTTCGCTGTTGGTTGCTGCAGAATGCAACTGAAAAGGGCTTTAACCATGAAAAACAACCAGACCATTATCGTCGTCCTGACCATTGCCGTACTTGTGCTAGCCGTGGTTGTCTACCAACAGGCCAACCGCCCCAAAACACCGGGCGAGCATATCGATGCAGCAATTAGCGATGTTGGCGCGGCGGTCAAGGAAACCGGGCGGGATATTCAGCGCCAGGCGGATTAAGTTTCCGTTGCCCGGTAATTCGGGGCTTCCTGGGTAATCGTGACATCATGCACATGGCTCTCGCGGAAGCCCGCGCCGGTCATGCGCATGAATTCGGCCTTGTCTTTCATATTCGCGATGGTCTTGCAGCCTGTGTAACCCATCGACGCACGGAGGCCGCCGATTAGTTGATGCAACACAGGCGCGACCGGGCCTTTATAGGGCACGCGGCCTTCAATGCCTTCCGGCACCAGCTTCTGGCCCTGTGTCACGCCCGCCTGGAAATACCGGTCGGCGGATCCGCGCATCATCGCGCCCACCGATCCCATACCGCGATAGGATTTATAGGACCTTCCCTGATACAGCACGATTTCGCCCGGCGCTTCGTCCGTGCCCGCCAGCAATCCGCCGAGCATGGCGCAATCCGCGCCCGCCGCAATCGCCTTGGCAAAGTCGCCTGAATATTTAATGCCGCCATCGGCGATCACGGGAATGCCCTTCTTCGCGCAAGCCTCCGCCACGTCCATGATGGCCGTCAGCTGCGGCACGCCCACGCCCGCGACCACGCGCGTCGTGCAGATGCTGCCCGGCCCTATGCCGACCTTCACCGCATCCGCGCCTGCATCGATCAAGGCTTTGGCTGCATCCGCCGTCGCAATATTGCCCGCAATGATTTGTAATTTATTGGAGCGGATTTCCCGCACACGCCGCACCGTATCCAGCACGTTTTTGGAATGGCCGTGCGCTGTGTCGACGACAACAACATCCAGGCCTGCTTCAACCATCGCTTCCGCACGCTCCACACCTGTGCCGCCCGTGCCGACGGCAGCGCCCGCCAGCAAACGTCCTTGCGCGTCCTTAGCGGCCTGCGGGAACAGGGCGGATTTTTCGATGTCTTTCACGGTCATCAACCCGGTGCAGCGGCCTTCACGGTCGACGATCAAAAGCTTTTCAATGCGGTGCTTGTGCAGCAGGCGCTTCGCGTCCTCCTTGCTGACTTCGTTCACCACGGTGATCAGGTTTTCAGATGTCATCAATTCGCGCACGGGCTG
>JBGAQU010000074.1:0-13842 GCA_044220535.1 Alphaproteobacteria bacterium
GAGGGAGCCGCCGCGCATCATATTGCTGACCGCGAAGCCCAAAGCCGCGAACAATACGACGCCCACGAAAATGTAAATGATCACACTTCCGGATTCAGGGTGGGAAGAAGGCATTGGTTTCATGGCGACCAGTATCCCAGAAAAAGACCCTGCGCGAAAGATCGACAGCAGCGCCATAAGGTTTTAAGATAAGCCTCGCGTTTTTTCCGCAAATGGATTTCATCATGTCTTACAGCAATAACCTGACCATTCTGATCGCCGATCCCGATGAAGACAGCCGCCGCTATATGGCCAATCTTCTGGCCAGCCACGGCTATAAGGTCATCCAGGCCATCGACGGCGGGTCGGCGATGAAAGTGGCGGATGACCACGCGGTCGATGTCGCCATCATCGAACACCAGATGACGCCGCACACCGGGCTGACTTTTGCAAAACATATTCTAGTCAAAGGCTATCAGATCGGCATGATCATGGTCACGGACGATCCGACCACCGATCTGCTGCTGGAGGCCGGGCGGCATGACATCAAACAGGTGATGAGGAAGCCCCCGGATCCCGATCGGCTGACCGAAACGGTCCGGCGCGTTCTGAAATCCTATGGTAAGAATCCCTCGGCCTTGACCGGAGGTGTCGAACGGATCAACACGCCCGATGAATTGATGCGCCGGGCGCTGGCGCTGGCCCAGCAAAACGCCCTATCCCGCATGGGCGGGCCGTTTGGCGCGGTGGTTGCGAACCCTGAAGGCCGCCTGATCGGTGAAGGGGCGAACAGCGTCAGCGGGCGGTCTGACCCCACCGCCCATGCCGAAGTGATGGCCATCCGCCGTGCGACCGAACGGCTGGGTGGAACGCGGCTCGACGGCTGCGCGATCTATTGCAGCACCGAACCCACTATGCTTGGGCAGGCGCTGATCATCTCAACCGGGATCAAAAAGGTCTATTATGGCCTGTCCCATGACGAGATCGGGGCGGAACGCCTGAATGAGGAAGGTATTATCGGAGAAATCTCCAAACCCATCGACAAGCGGGCCGTTTCCTATCAGCAATTGCAGCATGATGAGGCGCTGACCGTTTTTCAGAACTGGCAATCGCAGAAAAAAGCCTCGTCCGGCTAGACCTGTATTTGTTAAAATCACGCCCTAACTGTAACTCCCAGCTTGATTTTAACCCCCTTTTGCGTCATGCATATCAGACTGCAGAATGCTAGGGTCAGGTCATGGGTTTTTTCAGTTTTCTCGGCGTACTATCCCCGGTCCATAGCGGACTGGCGCGGGTTTTGTCGGGTGCCCGCTATGTTGGCGCCGATACGCTGGGCAATAAATACTACACCGCGCGCGCGCGCAAGGGGTATCGCCACGACCGCCGCATGGTGCGGTATAATGGCCAGCCAGAGGCATCCATGGTGCCGCCGGAATGGCATGGCTGGCTGCATCACCAGACGAATGTGGTGCCGGGTGAGGCTGGCGCATCCCACCGCAAGCCATGGCAAAAGGGCCACAGGCCGAATATGACAGGCACGAAAAAGGCCTGGCGGCCGCCGGGACATTTATTGTCCGGCGGCACACGCCCCAAGGCGACAGGCGATTATGAAGCCTGGACGCCGCCCGAATAACGCTGAATTAAAGGAAATGATCGTATGAAACGCAGTATTATTGAAACCGTCCTGGGCGCTGTCGTCCTGGTGCTGGCCGGGGTCTTTCTTGTTTTCAGCTACAAGACCGCCGATATCTCCAAGGTCAGCGGCTATGAAATAACGGCGTCCTTTTCCGGGATTGGCGGCCTTGCCATCGGCGACGACGTGCGGATCAGCGGCGTAAAGATCGGGTCTGTGAACAATGTGGCATTGAACAACGAGAATTATCTGGCGGTGGTGACCATGACCATCGACCCGTCCGTCAAGCTGCCGGAAGACACGGCGGCGATCATCTCCAGCGAAAGCCTGCTGGGCGGCCGTTACCTTGAAATCCAGCCTGGCGCGTCGGATGAAATGCTGACCGCAGGCCAGCAGATCAAATACACACAAGCGCCGCAAAACCTGGAACAGCTTCTGGGTAAATTTATTTTCAACATGCAGCCTAAGAAAGACGATAAATCGGCATCTGCGGCCCAGCCTGCTTCTGAAGCGCCTGTGCCGGTCGTCAGTTCCGACACGCCTGCCCCGTCAGAAGACAAGGCCGCCACGGAAGAGGCTGCGCCTGCCGTGGAAGAACCGAAGACGGAAGCAGCGCCGGAAGCGACGGCACCTGCCCAGCCTGAAACGCCTGCCGTCGAGACACCCGCAGCCGCTCCTGCCGCAGAAACAACACCTGCACCCGATGCTGCGGCCATACCTCCGGCAGCCCCTGCGGAGGCGCATCCCTAATGATGCGTCAGTCCCGCCGCTTCGCTTTCCTTGCGGCCGGTCTCGCTTTGTATGCCCTGGCCGCGCCACCTGCGTTTGCGGCCATGGACAATTACCCCACCGCACGCCTGCGCATGCTGAACAAGGTCACGGCGCGCACATCCACGTTTGACGTCAAGGTCGATACCACCGTCCGTTTTGGCCAGCTGTACATCAAGCCGCGCGCCTGCCGCAAAGCACCCCCCATTGAAACACCTGAATCCGCTTCGTTCCTGCAGGTCTGGGAAGTGAAGCCCAAGGAAAAGCCGCAATGGGTGTTCAGCGGCTGGATGTTTGCGTCCTCCCCTGCCCTGTCTTCCATGGACCATCCGATTTACGACGTCTGGGTTCTGGATTGTATCGGTGCGCCCGACCATCCGGCAGAAACGGCGGAAAGCGGTCAGGTTGAGTTTTCATCTTCCGCTGTCGCATTTTCATCAGGCGGGATTGCATTTACATCCAGCGGCACAGACGGTCAGGTGGAATTTTCCTCGGCCGGACAGATTGAATATTCATCCTCGGCCCCACTACCCGGCACGGACGGCGTTTACAGCCCGGCGACTGGCACGATTGTTTATGGCTCTACCGGATCTGTACAGAATACCCCGCAGGAAGAGGTCCCGATTGATTCTGAAGCTGCGGATGGGCCGGACGATACGACCGCACCGCCTACTGATGACAACGCAACCACCGGCAATGGCATGACCGATCAGCAACAAGCGCCGGAAGGCGAAGCCGTACCCTATCAGGCGCCCGCCTCGCTGCCGGACAGCGAAGTCTCGCCATCGGCAATCCATGATCCGGTGTACTAGATTAATTTAAAACGTTGGTGAGAACGCGCGCAGGCGATTCTTTTTTCCGGACGGCCAGGCCTTCGTAATCATCCGATACATTGATCTGCCTGCGTTCTATGGTCGCACCTGCCAGTTCGGCCTGATGCAGGTTCGCCAGATAGTCACGGATGGCCATACGGTTCATCGTATCCACCCGCTCCTGCGCCAGCGAACGTCGTGTAAATACATCCGCCGTATTGGTTACGTCTTCGTTCTCAGGCGTGATGCCGCTGATATGTTCCGCCGTAACCCATGCCTGCACCCTGTCATGGTCGATTGCAAATGTCTGGCTGGTCTCCGCCATGAATGTCTGATTGCGGCCATCCGGGTAAGTGACGTCTGCGATATACCGGTTGAGGGGCACGATAATATAATCGGCTATTTTACCAACGGTATGAAAATGGGCAGGAGGACAGGGCTGTTGCTGTTCAGCATCATTGACGGCTGGCAGGGAAGACCGGCCAAGAGCGGGAAACTTATCGGAAAGGATGATAGCCATAGCCGTCTCTCCCAAACTACGTTTCTTATCAAATGATTAAGTTTATATTACCAAATTATTAAGTTTTTGTCCAGCGGTTTGATTTTTATGGGATAAATAGCGCTGCAAAAGGCCTGCCGTACTGTCCATCGATGCTGGTCCCCCTGTAAAATCAACAACTTGGTCGACTAACCCCGGCAACAATGCCTGATATTGCCTGCCCGGCATTTCATAAGCCCCGAATTGCACGACATGATCGTTAATGTATTGCGTATCGAACAGGCTGAACCCGTTACGCCATAGCCGGGCACAGAGGTGAACAAGCGCGACCTTGCTGGCGTTGCTTTCCCGTGAAAACATGCTTTCACCACAAAATACGCCGCCCAGCGCCATGCCGTAAACGCCGCCGACCAGCCTGCCGCCTTTCCAGCATTCAACGCTGTGCGCAAACCCTGCTTTATGCAGCGCCTCCATCAGCGCCAGCAAATCGTCATTGATCCAGGTTTCTTTTTGCTGCGCCCGCGGTTCCGCGCAACCACGCACGACGCCCGCGAAATCACTATCGACGCGGATCTCAAACGAGCCTTTCATCAGAAGTTTTCTCAAGGAGCGGGAAATGTGCAAACCTTCGATAGGCAGCAGAGACCTTATAGGCGCGGGATGCCACTGAAATCCCTCTACATCACGATCGACCGCCATCGGAAAATATCCGCGGCGGTAATTATGAACGGCTTCTGCGATGTCTTCCGCCGTAACCATAGGCACAGCCCCTATCGCGCTGCCAGTTTCTTTTCCAGCCAGTGAATATTATACTCACCCGACAAAAATTCTTCCTGGTCCAGAATCCAATTCTGCAGCGGCAAGGTCGTTTTCACACCCACCACCACCGTTTCATTGATGGCGCGGCGCAGGCGGCGGATGGCTTCTTCCCGGTTGCGGCCATGGACGATCAGCTTGCCGATCATGGAATCGTAATAGGGCGGGATGGAATAGCCGCCATAGATCGCGCTGTCGAACCGTACGCCGAGGCCGCCGGGCGCGTGGAATTGCGTGATGGCACCGGGGGACGGCGCGAAGGTATCGGGGTCTTCGGCGTTGATCCGCACCTCGATCGCATGGCCGCGCAGGCGGATATGATCCTTGTTGATGCTGAGCGGTTCGCCTGCGGCGACGCGGATCTGTTCGGCGATCAGATCGATGCCGGTGATCATTTCCGTGACCGGATGCTCCACCTGGATCCGCGTGTTCATTTCCATGAAGAAAAACTGTCCGTTTTCATACAGAAATTCGATCGTGCCTGCGCCGCGATACCCCATTTCGCGCACGACATCAGCGGCAAGTCCGCCAATCTGCGCGCGTTGCTCATCATTCAATGCAGGCGACGGCGCTTCCTCCACCAGTTTCTGATGGCGGCGCTGTGTCGAACAGTCGCGCTCGCCCAGATGGATGGCATTGCCGTGTTCGTCGCCGAAAATCTGGATTTCGATGTGGCGCGGCGTTTCTAAATACTTCTCCATGTATACCGTGTCGTCGCCGAAATTGGCTTTCGCTTCAGCGCGCGCGGTCAGGAACATTTCTTTCAGTTCCTCTTCCCTGCGGACGACCTTCATACCTTTACCGCCGCCGCCGGATGCCGCCTTGATCAGGATCGGATAACCGGCTTCTTTCGCAAAAGCCAATCCTTCATCAACCGAATTCACCGCGCCTGCGGAACCCGGCACAACGGGCAGGCCCAGTTTTTTCACTGTCTGTTTGGCGCGCACCTTATCGCCCATGGTTTCGATATGCTCGGGCTTCGGGCCGATAAAGACGAAGCCATGTTCTTCGACCATGCGGGCAAATTGTTCGTTTTCGGACAGGAAGCCATAGCCAGGGTGGATCGCATCCGCGCCGGTCACTGCCGCCGCGCTTAAGATCGATGCGATATTCAGATAGCTGTTTTTCGCCTGTGCAGGTCCGATGCACACGCTTTCATCGGCCAATCGCACCGCCATGGAATTAGCGTCCGCCGTCGAATGCACCGCTACCGTCTGCACGCCCATTTCGCGGCAGGCGCGAATAATGCGGAGGGCGATTTCACCACGATTGGCGATCAAGACTTTTTTAAACATGCATTATATCCCGCAGGGACAGCCTATAGGTTATCCGGTTGTCTTACTCAATCACCAGCAGCACATCGCCATATTCCACCGGCTTGCCGCTTTCGACCAGGATCTGCGTCACGGTGCCGCCGCGATGGGCCTTGATGGGGTTCATGACCTTCATGGCTTCGATGATCAGGAGGGTGTCGCCTTCCTTCACGTTTGCGCCCTTTGAAACGAAAGGCGGCGCGCCGGGTTCGGGGGCCATGTAGGCGGTGCCAACCATGGGCGAGGTGACCGCGCCGGGGTGATCCGCAGGTGTTGTTGACGGTGCGGCGGTGTTCGCAGGACGCGGGGTTGTGGGGTCGGAATCCATCATAGGCCTTGCGGCATAGGCTGGCATCACGCCGCCGCCTTTGGAGACGCGGATGGACTGGCCGTTATCCTCCACCTCAATCTCCGTCAGGCCGGTTTCATCCAGCAGGCCCGCCAGTTTGCGGATAGCGTTCTCATCGATCTTCATCGCAGCCATATTGACATAAACCAATCTTGTTGAAGCCAGTGGTCGGGACGGTAAAGAAAAGGGGGTGAAAAGTCAAAAGCGGAGGAACCGCCTATTTTATCCTTGTGGACAACCAGGCAATCGCCTCGACATACCCATCCGCACCCATGCCGGCGATGCTGTGGGACGCCACTGATTCAATGAATGAATGGTGGCGGAAGGCTTCGCGAGTTTTGGGGTCGGACAGGTGCACTTCCACCACCGGCACGGACAGCATTTTCAGCGCATCGTGGATGGCGACGGAGGTATGCGTGTATCCAGCGGCATTGATGATAACAGCATCTGCCTTGTCCATCGCTTCATGAATCCAGGTGATCAGTTCGCCTTCATGGTTACTCTGGCGGAAGTCGATAGACAGGGAGAGGGATTTCGCCGATTTCTCACATAACGATTTGATGTCGGCCAAAGTCTGCGTGCCGTAAATCGCCGGTTCGCGGCGGCCAAGCATGTTCAGGTTTGGGCCGTTCAGGATCAGGATATTGGGCATGGCATCTACCTTTTACGATGCTGTTCGTAAAGTTTTTCAAACCCGGCCAGGTCGGGCATGCCGCCCTCAGGTACAAACACCGTCCGGTTGAACAGGAAAGACGGGGCGCGATCCATATGGAACGCATCCGCCATATCCAGGGTTTCGAGAAGCAGCGCACCGGTATCGGCCGCATGCATATCGGCATCGAACTTCGCCTGATCCAGGCCGAACTGTTTCACAATCCCGGGAATCTCCGCATCCTCTACAGGGTTTTCGCGCGCGATGAGGTATTCATGAACGGGCAGGAATTTTCCCTGTTTCGCCGCCGCCAGCGCGATATCCGCTTCCTTCACCGACGGCTCCTCGAAGATCGGATAATGACGGAAGATGATCTTCACGTCCGGATGGTTTTTGGCAAATTCCATGATCATCGGCGATATCTTGCGGCAATGGCTGCAGCGGTAATCCAGAAATTCGACGATGATGTCCTTGGCGTTGTCCGGCCCGATCGATGTGCCGAATACAACCGTTTCCGCGCGGTTCAGCAGATGTGATATGTACCACAGCCTGTATCCGACAAACAGGGCGATCAGGACCAGTCCGGCAACGATCAGACGCTTGGCCATGGAGGATCACTTTTTCCGCTGGGCGCCGACCATGCGTTTCATGTCGTCAACGCCGATATATCCCGGGACCAGATTGTCATTGAAAACGAATGCGGGCGTGCCGTTGATACCGAGGTCGCGGGCGGCCTCGGTATTTTTTTCAAGCGCTTCACGCACTTCTTTTGAATCCGCGTCTTTTTTCAGGCGATCAAAATCCAGGCCCAGATCGGCGGCGATTTTTTTATAGGCATCTTCATTTTTCTGGCCGGAATATTTCATCAGCTTCTGGTGAAACTCAAAATACTTATCCTGCTTCTGGGACGCCAGGGCATAGCGGGACGCTTCGCCCGAGCTTTCGCTTAAAATCGGATAGTCATGGAAGATGACTTTTACGTTCTTATCCCCTTCGATCAGCTTGGTGACATCATCCACCGCACGGTGGCAATACCCGCAATTATAATCGAAAAACTCGACCACGGTGACGTCGCCCTTCGGGTTGCCCGCGAAAGGGGCGGCACTGCTGGTCAGGAATTCCTTGTACTGGGAGAATTTTTCCTTGAAGGCTTTCCCCGCATCGGCCTGTTCCTTGTTCTGATAGGCTGTCAGCGCCTCGATCACCACTTCCGGATTTTTCACCAGGTAATCCTTGATCAGGGCCTGGATTTCGGTTTTGCCCTTCGCTCAGCTTGTCCGCCGCGTTGGCGCGCCCTTCGGCGGCCAGCCATAAACCGCCCGCAATGACGGATGTCAGCGCAACGGTGGACAGGATACGGATCGAAAAACGGCGCGTGGAAAGGCTCATGGTGGGTTTCATCCTTTGTGTCAGGTTCCTTTTATATTGTATAGGCATCTGCCCCTTCAGGTCTAACCCTATTTATCGGGTTTCAATACGACCTGCGGGAGCGGTCCCGCTTGGCCCGCGGGCTTTCTTTATCAGGGTCCTCACCGTCCCCCGCACTGCCGGCGGCATCCAGCAGGTCGCGGGCGCGCTGCCAGTCGGGGGAGCCGGGTTTCAGCCCGTTCAGCGCGGCCTGGGTCTGCTGCCGGGCAAAGGCCTTGTCACCTTTCAGCATGCCTTCCTCCGCCAGATGCAGCTTCGCCACCGGTTCCTGCCCCATTCTGCCATAGGCCGTGGCCAGGAGATGCTGGGCCACGATAGAGCGCGGTTCGGTGCGGATCGCGCGTTTCAGCTGGTCGATCGCCTGTTGCAGCTGGGCCTGCCTGCCGTCGCCAGCGCTTTCGATCAGGGCGCTGCCATAGGCGATGCGGATCAGGCCAGCATCGGGCAGAATGCCAATTGATTTCGCATAAACCGGAAGCGCTTCAGGCACGCGTCCGAAATCAACCAGCATCTGGGCTTTTAGCTCCAGAAAATACGGGTTCTGCGGTTCGTCTTTCAGCAGCCCGTCGGTCAGGGCCAGCGCCTGCCGGATATTGTTTTGGCGATAGGCGGCAATGGCGCGGGCATAGCGGGCGGGGATGGACTGGTCACGGCTGTTATAGGTCCAGTCGACTCGGCCCGGATCGATAAAGGCAATCAGCTTCGCCTTCATCCGCGCGTGCTGATCCGCCCATGCGGCGGGCAGCGGATCATTTTTATAGGGGGAGCGTTCAAGCCCGTCCGCCACTGCCTGCAGACGGTCGCGCGTCAGCGGGTGGGTCTGGAGGTAGGAAATGCGCGACGTCGGCAGCAATTCCTCCGACTCCATCTTGCCAAGGAATGTTTTCAGGCCGGCAGGGTTCAAATGCGCCTTCTGCATGCCGGACAAGGCCGCCTGGTCGGCGCTCGATTCCTGGACGCGGCTGAAGGCCAGATACCGCCCGGTCGCCATGGAGGCGGACGCGCCGCCGATCGCCCCCGCCGCCCCGCCCTGCCCGCTCAGGATCGCAGCGCCGAGGCCGATGATGCTGCCCAGCATCGCCTCAAACGAGGCATTTTCCATTTCCGCGCGGCCGCGCACCAGGTGACCGCCCGCAATGTGGCCGAGTTCGTGCGACAGCACGCCCGCCACCTCCCCCGCATTGTCGGATTTCAACAGCAGGCCGGTATAAATAAAGATGTTCTGCCCGCCCGCGACGAAGGCGTTCACATCCGGGCTTTGCACCAGGATGATCTTGATGGCATCGGGGTCCAGCCCGTCGGCGACGATGACCGGGCGGATCCAGCTTTTGAGCATCCGCTCGATCTCCTCATCCCGGATCAGCAGCTGGCCGGTCCCGGCGAAGGACTGGGACGCGGCCAGTCCCGTGACCAAAAACGCAAGCAGGAAAAACAGCCGAAGCGGAGCGGTGCTGCGCCGGGATAAAATCTTCGCTATAATGGACATGAAGGCTCCGGCTTTTAAGCTGTTTATAATCAATGTTACCGAACAAGATAATATGGGACAGACCCTCTATCAATGGATCGATCTGCTATGGCTGCCCATAGCGCTCATGGTCACGCATAAAGGCCATCGCCTGTTGGCCGCGGGCTTCGTTCTTGCGTGCATGCTGACGCTGCGCATGCAGGTGGAGCTTATGGACTATACCGGTCACCCGTACGGGTTTTTGGGGATATTGGGGGGCGATTCCTTTATGCGCGGCCTGATCGCCTATGGCGCGATCATCGCCCTTTTCCTTGGACTCGCCCATTTTTCCGCCCGGACCACGCGTATGGTGTTCCTGGCGGCGGCGCTCAGCCTTTACATCCTGGCCTTCGCCGCCTCCATGCTGCTTATGCTGGTGTAGGGGTCGGGGCAGCTGGCAAAGTTTTCAAAGCCTTTTCCTCGGCAATGGCCTGTTCCAGCTGCACAACCAGATCATTCAGCACATTGGCCCAGCCGTCCCAGAATGTTCTGTCCAGCTTGATACCGAAAGGCGCCAGAGCCTCGTCATAACGTTTCGACCCGCCATCCTGCAATACGCCAAGGTAATCCGCCTTAAAGGCTTCTTTATCAGGGGCTGTCTTGTAAACATTATAAAGCGCATTCACCACCGCATCGCCAAACGCATAAGCATACACATAAAACGGTGAATGAATGAAATGCGGAATGTAAGACCAGAACGGTTTGTAATCGTCATCAAATTCAAAGGCAGGGCCTAAAGAATCCTGCTGCACTTTCATCCAGATTTCGCCCAGCCTGTCTTCACTGAGGCGTTGGCCCGTGCTGCGGCGTTCTTCATGCACCGTCTTTTCAAAATTGTAAAATGCGATCTGGCGTACGACGCTGTTCAGCATGTCTTCTATTTTACTGGCCAGCAGCTCCTTGCGGGCAGATGGATCGGTCTCCGCCGCCAGCAGACGCTCGAACACCATTTGCTCGCCAAAAATACTGGACGTCTCCGCAAGTGTCAGCGGCGTAGACGCCAAAGTCTGGCTTTTCTGCTTTTTCGCTGCCATATATTGCTGTACGCCGTGGCCAAGCTCATGCGCAAGAGTCAGGACATCACGGTTGGTACCGGTCCAGTTCATATAGATGACAGGGTGGCAATCGACAGATGTCGGATGACTGAACGCGCCTGTGTCCTTGCCGTCGGTAGCACGAGCGTCAATCCAATTCTTGTCAAAGAACATCTGGACGATATCCGCCATATACGGCGAAAATTCGCGGTAGGATTCAAGGACGATTTTTTTACCGTCCTCGTATGAGATCGGGGGTTTTTCTGTTGTGCCTATCGGGGCATTCCGGTCGTATGCCGCCATTTTAGGCAACTGCAGTATTTGCCGTTTCAGTTCATAATACCGATGCGCGGTTCGGGAATAATTGGCGACGATACTGTCATTCAGCGCATCGACGACGTCATCTTCGATATTATTGCCAAGGTTACGTGCACTCGTTGCATGCGGATATTTGCGTATTTTATCCATATTCGCCTTATCTAGCGCCAGGATATTGGTGATATAGGTCAGAATATGCCCCTCAGCCTTCATGCCTGCGCTGATGGAACGATAGGCTTTTTCCCGTACATCTCTATCCGTGCTTTCGCTCATCAAGTTCATTAGGTCTTTCATTTTGACGGGTTTGCCGTCCATTTCAAATTTAATATTCGGCAGGACTTCATCAAACAGTTTGATCCACGCGCTGCGACCGGTCATATCCTTAATCGTATTCAGCTTTTCCTCAGCCTCGCTGAGTTCGTGCGGCTTGTTTTTCCGTCCAGCACGCAGCGTCGTCTCATACCGTGCCAGTCTCGGCTCGTCCTTGAGCATCTGTTCAAAAACAGCATCATCGATTGCATTGAGCTCTAAAGAAAAGAATGTCTCGTGATTGACGCTTTCCGTGACAGCCACATCGATCATTTCGCCAAATTGGGCAAACTCAACGGAGTTTTTAGCAACTTTAAGGTCAGAATAGCTGCCGATTTTTGTAACCTGGCTCAGCTTTCTATCAGCGTCCTCAATTGCGTCTGCCAGCTCGGATGCCGTCAGGCTGGCAATTCTACCTTTATATTTTGACTCAAAAGCAGCATAGACCTGCTTAAGGTGCTGAAGATCTGTTTTCAGCACAGGATCTTCTGGACTCTGATAAAAAGCGCTTAAATCAGCTTCGGGTTCATTTCCGATAACGGACATTGCGGCTGCGTCCTTAAATGATTCTTTGCTCATAGTCCTGTTCCCTGTTCTATTGTTATTTTCTAGCTTTATAGCACTCTTTTCGGATATGTAAAGACATGACCACTGGAAAGCGCCCCACCGATAAATCCGGCCGCCGCACGACGCGGGATGCGTCGGTGCGCGTAAAGAGCGCCAAGGGGCGCAAGACGTCGTCCACGAACTGGCTGAAGCGCCAGCTGAACGACCCCTATGTGCGGGAAGCAGAAAGACTTGGCTACCGGTCCCGCGCGGCGTTCAAGCTGCGGGACATTGACGACCGGATGAAGCTGATCCGGCCCGGCATGACGGTGCTGGACCTTGGCGCCGCGCCGGGCGGATGGAGCCAGATCGCGGTGGAGCGCGGGGCGGCGAAAGTCATCGGCCTCGACCTTTTGCCCATCGACCCGATCCCGGGCGCGACCATGCTGCAGATGGATTTCATGTCGGATGACGCGCCGGAGGCGTTGATCGCGATGATCGGGTCGGGCGTCGACCTGGTCCTGTCCGACATGTCGCCCAATACCACAGGCCATCGCCCCACCGACCATATCCGCATCATGGGCCTGGTCGAATCCGCCTATGATTTCGCGCTGCAGGTTTTGAAACCCGGCGGCGCGTTCGTGGCGAAAGTGTTCAAAGGCGGCACGGAAAACGACGTGCTGACCATGATGAAAAAAGATTTCACCGCGGTGAAACACCTGAAACCGCCATCCAGCCGCCAGGAATCGGCGGAGCAATATGTAGTGGCGACCGGGTTTCGGGGTGGCAAGCTATGACAGGCACGATTGTAGAATTTAAAGCCGCGCAGACCCGCGAAACCCAGGCCGAAAAAATCCTGCGGCTTTGCCGGGAAGTCAAAGAGTGCATGCGCCATGTGCTGTTTGACCTTGAAGAAGACCGCAATCTTTTTACATCGGAACTCTATGCCGAACAGGCTTTGGACATTCTTACTAAAATCACAGTCCCAGGTAGTTACAGGCCGTCTTATACGGGCACGCTGTGCGCGCTTTACATCGCGAATATGCGCATCAGCCTTGCCCAGAAATGGGTCAGTGCGCATCAATATGCCTGCCGAACCGGTAATACATTCCCTGAACTCGAACGCTTGGAACGGTTTGCATTTGATATCAAGCGAGAGAGTGAATTAAGATCCCATGTCGGCGCTTTCCCTGACTACGCCGCCGAATGTTTCCGCGCCCTGGAACTGAGCCGGCAGGCGATCGACGTGGCCAAAGCCATGCAAAAGCCGATTGCCGATGGCCTTGCCATGCGCCGCAGATTCGGGACGGATTTCAGGATTACCTCTCTGATTCAGGCGTAGGGATACAGCTACACACCAAAAATCGGCCTAATAGCATGATTTTAATTTACTTTTTCTGAATTATCGTTATAACTACACTGCAAATTCGCTTTGCCACATAAGGAATTTGCCATGTCCGACAAAACCTCAAAAATCCGCGAAGGCCTGACGTTCGACGACGTGCTGTTGTTGCCCGCCGCGTCCGAAATTCACCCTGCCGATGCCGATACGCGCACCAAATTAACCAAGACCATTGAACTGAACATCCCTCTCCTTTCGTCCGCCATGGACACGGTCACGGCGGCGGAAATGGCGATTGCGATGGCGCAGGCAGGCGGCCTTGGCATTATCCACCGCAACATGGCGGTGGAGGAACAGGCGGAGCAGGTGCGGCGGGTGAAACGGTTTGAATCCGGCATGGTCGTCAACCCCATCACCATTCATCCGGACGCGACGCTGGACCAGGCGCTGGAGCTGATGAAGCGTCATCGCATTTCCGGCATTCCGGTGACGGAGTCCAGCGGCAGGCTGGTCGGCATCCTGACCAACCGCGACGTGCGT
>JBGAQU010000075.1:0-13769 GCA_044220535.1 Alphaproteobacteria bacterium
CACAAGATATCCCGTCCCGACCGTAATGTTGCCTTTGCTGTCCTTATAAAAATGTTGCTTGGTGCCTTCGTTGCCCTGGATAAAATCCTTCGCCTCCTTGTCCGGCACGCCGTTCAGGATCGGCTTGCCTTGGACGGGCGCGGCGCGGATGGCTTTCGGCGGCGCGGGCGGGCCATAGACTTCGCCAGACGCCGATTTAAAATACACTTCGTTGACCTTCTTCGCAGTGTCGCTGCCTTCAAGAATATCGCCGCTGGGGTCCAGTCCATGATCGCGCTGGAGTATTTTGATACCGTCGCGGACGCGGCCCGTCATGATTCCAGCCTTTGGCGCGGAATCTTCACCGGGGTCTAGGATATCCATGAACTCCAGCACGCGCTTGACCTTCAGCACATCGCTTGGCAGGTTTTTTAAATTATTACCGACTGAACTTATCAAAGACATTTTATTTCTCCTTTCAAACTCAATACCGTGCTTTGATCAAACTGAAATCCTCGATCCGTCCCGGCGTGTCCTGCTGGCTGTCAATCTGGCGGGCGCGGGCGAATTCGGTTTCGGCGAGGCGCATCATGGTTTCGGCGCGGCTGGTGTTTTCAGTGACGGGGATGCAGAATTCGGCGGAGAGCTTCGAGATCAGGACCGCGTCAAAATAGGGCGGGAATTCGGATTCGTCGGGGCGAAAGATATAGCTGAGCAGAACGTCTTCGGAGTCCGTATGCAGCGCGCCGCGCGCGAGGCGGTACTCCAGCCCCCTGCCCCGCCCGCCGGATCCAGCGGACAATGCACGAAGAAAATCTTCCGGCAGGGCGTAGGCATAAGCGTAATCCGCGGCAGGCGGCGTTTCGAGTTGCGCCAGTTGCACCTGTCCGGTCGCGAAGCTCCAGCCATAGGCGGAAAGAAGCGCGTCGCGCATAGGCGCGTATAAAGCACCGGCGATTTCAGATTGCGCGGTGCCGTCATCGAAGGATGAAATGGGCGCGGCGCCAAGGCGGATCAGCGCGCGGCTGCACAGGGCAATATCGGACAGGGCCATGGGAATTCTCCAATTTTAAGAGTAAAGCAAACAGGGGCGGCGGCCTTTCGGCGCACGCCGCCCCTGCGACCGGCAGTTAGGGCGGGAGCGTCGGCGCTCTTAAGAATAGAGCGCGATGGTGACGCTGCTGCCGGTATTGGCTGTAACGATGTAAAACTTCGTGCCGGGCGTACCACCGGTCGCATAGGTGGCGATCAGCAGGTCGTTCACGCGCAGCATGTCGGCAGCATTGTTAAAATACCCGCCACCGGTGACGGCCGAGTCCGCTGTCGTGTAATGCCAGAGGGTGAAGTTATTGGCGTAGGCGAGAACGCTGAGGTTTGATGTGTTCAGGGACATTGTTATCTCCGTTAATAAGTTGCGCGTTGCGAGTTATGAGTTGCGAGCGCGATTACTCGCAACTGGAAACTCAAAACTTAGTCTGGGGTTTCGTCGCATTTGATTTCGACAACGCCTGCGTCGTCGATCAGGGATGCGCCCTGGCTCATCATGTTGTTGACGAAGTGGGCGGCGCGGTCGCCGTGCCAGGTGATATCGGTCTGGACATCGGATCCCGAAGCATGGCCGACAGCCGTTTTGTGATACCAGAAGCAGGAGCGGATATCGCTGCCATCAATCGGCAGGCCCGAATGCGGCATCCACAGCGTGCCGAGCCAGCGGCGCGCCTGTGTCGCCTTGAACGGCAGATCGTCCGATCCGACATAGTCTGAGCTGGAGAATTCATCGATCTGTAACAATTCAGACCATTGTTTCCAGCCGACCACGGCGTAGCGTTCGCCGTCATCCGGGATATCGTTGGCGCCGAGGATCTGAAATGCGCTCATCACCTTGCCGATGGTCATGCCGGTGTTGGCGTCGGCGATTTCCTGACCGCCGGTAACCCCCGAAAGCGCAGTAATGATCATCTCATCCGTTTTGCGGCCCAGCGCGTAAGCGCCCGCATTGGCGATGACCTGGCGTTCGTCGATGTTGACTTTCAGTTCATCGAGACGGTCGATCCAGTCACCCGCATAATAATCGTTCAGCGTGCATTCGACCGTGGTGTGGGACAGATTCATCACCGGCACCATGCCATGGGTGGATTTTGTGGACGCCGTGCCCTTGCCGACCTTCTGGAAGACCGTGGACGCGCCGTTGACGTTGTTGATGGTGCGCACGGTGCCGCGTAGTTTGGAGCCCTGGCGCTGATACGCCTCATGCACTTCGCGTTCGAACTGCTTGATAAAGGCGTTGTCGATAGAAATAGACATGGAAGTAACCTCTTATATGTATGGGTTGAAAGAGGCGCGCCGGGCGGTTACCGGTGATACGGCCGTACGGTCGTGCGATGTTGTCATCGGGCAGGCAAAGCCTGTTTTCCGCATAAGAAAACCCGCCCTGTCATGGACAGGACGGGTTTACCGGTACGGAAGATAGAAATATGGCGTTGCTGTCTATTTATAGGATTAAAATCCTATTTAGTCAAGTTAAAAAATGCATTTTTTTAAAATTTATCTCTAATTTGATATTTCTATCGTAAAGTGGCATTATATAAGAAGAAGGCTATTGATAAAAAAAGCCCGCCAGCGGTTGAAGTTATAGGGTGCAAGCTGCTTCTTTGAGACGTTTTCGAGGGGGAACATATGCTGCACACATTCATCTCGTCCTTACTGGACAAGGTCAGTAATGATTATACAGTCGTCAGCCGCCGCAGCCATCCGCGCCGGGAAACGGACCGGTGTGTCTGCGCCATGTACGGCCGCGCCTTCCCGGTTCATGACTGGAGCTTTGGCGGCGCGCTGATTGCCGCGGAAGAACGCATGTTCAGCGTGAGCCAGGATGTCGAGATGACCTTCATGTTCAAGCTGCGCAACAAGATCGTCGATATACGGGTCAACGGTCAGGTGGTGCGCAAGTCGTCCGGCATGATCGGCATCAAATTTGAACCGGTCAGCCAGACCATCCGCCGCCACTTCCAGCAGGTGGTGGATGATTCCATTGCGCAGGAATTCGCGAATTCGCAGGCTTAAAAAAGCGGAAGGTTAGACCTCCCGCTTTTTAAATTATTATTCAGCATACATTTTTTTAAATCCTTCCGTCACCTTCGCAATAAAAGCCGGATCCTTTTTCTGCCAGTAGCGCGGGTCGCGCATCATGGATTGCAGATCCTGTTCGCTGGCGCTTTCAGACGGCGCGGCGGATGCCATGCCGGGCGCATCGCCGCCTTTCATCATTTTATAAAGCGCCATGACGCCTTCGAAGGAGCTGGACAGGCTGCGCAACACATCGGGCGTCAGGTTCTTTTTGCCATAGGCTAGAAGCTGACGCGACACCTCGGCCCATTTTTCTGGTCCGCCGAATGCAGCGGCCAGTTTTTCGACTTCGCGGTCGGCTTTGTACGTATCCGAAATCTGTACGATCATCGGCACCAGTTTTTCGGCGGCCAGATCATAAACGGCCTGTACCTGTTCCGGCGTGAAGCCCAGCGCGTGAAGTTTTTTGTTCACGTCTGCATCGGATTCAAACAACCCATGACTGAGATCAATCGCGTAATCATCCGCCGTATCCGGCACACCCAGAGATTTCAGCACACGGCTTTTCCCTTCCGGCGTGTCCGGGCATGGCATCATGGTGGATAGTTTTTTCTCCAGGGCCAGGTAGGATGTCAACAAAGCATCGACACGGATTTCTCCGGTTTCCGGATCGCGGAATTTTTCGGGGATAGCGGATAATTTTGAGGTTTCTTCAGTCATGGTTTTCTCCTTTGAGTTGATTCAATCAATCGTCATGCCCGCGGAGGCGGGCATGACGATAAAATAATGATGGGCAAAATTATCCCTGCCGTCCGGCCATGATCAAGCGAATGATCTGCCCCACCAACGCACGCTGGCCTTCGGCGTGGCGGATCTGGGCGTCGGATGCGTCCGTACCGTGGCAGCGCATGAAGGATATGGATTGCAGATGGTCGAGGACGATACGGCCATCATCGGTTCCAAACGCCCTTGCAAAGGCGCGTTCGACCGCGTGCTGATCCATGCGTTTCAGAATGGGCGGCATGAAGGGCCGGGTGTCCACGTCATTGTTAAAGTATTGTCGCAGCATCTTGAGCATGCGGTATCTCCTTCGGTATGTCGTTGACCATTAAATCGCCAGGGACGCCCATCGCCTCACCCAGGAAGCGGGCGGCTTCCGGCAGGTTGATGGCGCTGGATGCCGCCGGGCCCATGGCAAGGACGGATGTGATCCAGGACAAAGTGGTTTGCACGTTGCGCTGCCCCTGTGCCTTCGCCAGCGGCGCGCGGTAATCCAGCTGGACATAGCGGCCATCCAGCGCGATATCCGGCACCTCGCCCCGCCGCCTTAAAATCGCGAAGGCACGTTTGACCAGCGGCGTCAGCAATTCACATTGCAGGCGGCCATAGGTCGCCCCCAGCACCATCGCCATATCGCCCGCGCGTTCCAGCACCTCCGTCGCCGTCATGCGCGGCGACTGCACGGGCGCGAGCTTGTCGACCAGCAGGGCGTGGCGAATGCGGCTGCGCAAATCCTGCAGCACCAGTTGCGAAATATCAAACCGCCCTGGCATTTCGAGAGGTTTCAAACCAGCGGAACCCACCGCCTTCGGAATGATCGCGCCGGGTTTCAGTTCGATATTGGCGGGGTTCAGCACGCCGTCATCATCCGCCTGCCAGATGCCTGTCACGGCGATGGAGGCGTTTTTCAGGATCAACTCCACCACCTTGTTGGCCGTCTTGATATCCGGCAGCGCTTTCATCACAGGTGAACGGCCATAGATTTCGCCCGGCGATTTCAGCCAACGGAAAGCGATCAGCGGCGTGTCGTTCAGCTGCAGGCTTTGCAGGATAACGGGCGCGCTTTCGTTTAGAAGCGCGATGTAAGTGTATGCCCCGCTTTGTTCCGGCAGAATGCTTTCCAGCACTTTGAAGGTATGCTGTGCATCCTTCATGCCGTCACGGACGATGGCATCTGGCAGTACGGCAAGCGGGAAACGATTTTTCAGCTGCATCAGTGTCAGATCCTGGCTGCGGAACGCACCGTCCAGAAGGCCGTGCGTTCCCTCCTCCAATACCGCGCTGCTTAATGGAACGGCGGAGAAACGGAAGGCAGAAAACGCGCCCGGCTCCGCCTCATCTATATAAAGCGCCGCCGTGCCGCCGACGATCAGATCGAGATAAGCCTGATGGATTTCGACGATGAAGTTGGAGCGGTCGAAATGCGCCTGCAGGGTGCGTCCGGCTTTTTCCAAAGCAGGTGCAAGATTGGCGGCTTCCTGCGGCGACAGGTCGGGTCCCGGTTTCAAGCCGAACCATTGCGTCCAGGGCGGAGTCAGATTGGCCATCAGGCTGGCGGCCAGTTGTTCCACCGCGTCCATGGCAGTGGCATCATACAGCCGGTCCATGCGGTTGCGGCCGGATGTGAATCCGCCGCTGAACCCGTCATGCTGTGGCAGCGCGTATTCATAGACTTCGCGCCATAGCGATGTCCATGCATCGCGCCGCGCTTCCGCCGTGCGGAAACGGCGCATCACCGCCTCCGCGACCGCGGGGTCGTTTCTGGTGTTATCCATGATTATTCTCCCAGAAGGGTTTTATGGCCGGATGATCTTGTGCTGTCATCCAGTATGCCGCGGAAGCCGGTCAGTACCGTGCTAAGGCGGCCGCGGCTGCGATCCAGCAGGCTTTGCTGGCGCGCGGCTTCCGGTGTTGTCGCGGGCGCGTCATCCGGCGTTTCGGATGACGGCGTTTGCGTAACCGGGGTTGCGGCAGGCGTTACTTCTGGCGCAGGTACATAGACCGTCTGCACCTGCGGCACGGATGGCGCCTTGGGCCGCGATGTTAGGCTGCCCATGCCACACCTCCCATCACCAACCCTTTATTTTGCGGAAATGATTTTGAGTGCGATGCCTTGATGACCGGCATAGGATCAGAAATCAAACAAGTCGCTGATGCTTTTTTCACGGTCGTCAGATGACGATAAAGCTGCCACGGTGTCAAAATCCGGAAATCGTGAATACCCAGCACGCGCTTTACGGCCTCAACACAAGTGAAGGGCATGATCGGCGCGGCTTTTTTATGCGTGCGGCATAATTGCGTCCGCACCACAATATTACCGCGTGTTTCCAGCCAGCGCGGCAGGTCGAAATCCGGTGGAACGTTATGCACCTGCACATCCGTGTGGTTCAGCATGGGATCGAGCGAGATCCAGCGTCCGCCGTCGTGCAGAAGCACGAAGCAATGCCTGTATCCCGCCTTCAGCCAGCGCAGCCACGGGCGATCCGCCTGACCGGTGAAGACCACGAAGGCCTTCACATCACCGCCGTCATCCCGGCCCCCGTCTTCACGAGGATAAACTCGGCCAGGATCCATGGAACGGGACATACAGGCGCTGACGGCTGTCGTGTTGTGGGGCATTTCGTTCATATCTGACTCCTTCTGAATGTGCTGAACCATCGCATGGGTCCCGGCTTTCGCCGGGATGACGTCTATAGGGGATAAAGTATTCATTCTGCGGCCTCCGGAAATGCGATGATGTTGTGGAAGAAACTGTTTCGAACGATGCCCTTACGTTCTAAAACGCTTTCGAGCCGTTTTAGTGCCTCGCTCCATAACTTATAAGCGCGGCACTCTTTAATCCGGCGCGGGTCGGGCGGCATCTGGCGACGGCCGTAATGGCGCATCACCAGAAGATGTTCCATGGTCAGGCGGCGGTGACGATACAGCCGGTCCAGCACTCTTAATATGTCGATGGGCTCGCAAGGGCGGGCGATCAGGCCGTTGCCCGCTGTAAAGCGCGCGCCGTCATTACGGGCCTGCTGCGCCTGGATGAACCAGAACCACGCCTCCTCCACCGAATCGAAGGCCTGGGCCGCGATATCGGGTGTCGGTTTTGGTATATGTCTGTCTTTAGTCATAGTCCCACACAATCTTTTTGTTCTTGTTTCGAACGCAATTGTTCGCTATATGTTCTAAATATGAGGAATTAAAAACGAGATGTCAAGAAGAATTTAGGTTTTTTTTCCTATTTACTATCGTATGGTTTTTGTGGGACTATAATCCTATGTTTACGCATTCAGATATATGGCGCGCAATTGACCGGCTGGCGAACACCTCCGGCTATTCCGCATCGGGCCTCGCCAAAAAAGCCGGGCTTGATCCCACGACCTTTAACAAGAGCAAGCGCACCTCCGCCGACGGCAAGCCGCGCTGGCCCTCCACCGAAAGCATCGCCAAGATCCTGGCCGTGACCAGCACGGCGATGACGGATTTCATGAGCCTGATCGAGGAAGCGGCGGGCAGCCCGGCACGGCCCGTGCAGCGCATTCCCCTGATCGGCCTGGCGAAGGCCGGACGGTCCGGATATTTTGATGAATCCGGATACCCCGCCGGGAATGGCTGGGATGAAATCGGCTTCCCCGAATATGACGCCAAGGCGGATGAAAACCATGTCTTCGCGCTGGAAGTCAGCGGCGATTCCATGGAACCGCTCTACCGCAATGGCGATGTCATCGTCCTGACCCCCGGCTCCACCATCCGCCGCGGCGACCGCGTGGTCGTCAAAACCCGCGGCGGCGAAGTCATGGCGAAACAACTCGAAAAGCAAAGCGCATCCAAAATCGAACTGAAATCCCTGAACGCGGCGCATGACAACCGCGTGTTCAAGCCGGATGAAATCGCGTGGATGGCGCGGATTGCCTGGGTCAGCCAGTAGTATGCCTGTCATTATTTGCTTGCACTATAGCACTGAGTGCTATATATTAGAAGTATAAGACTGTGATCGAAAAAGTCAAAAAACAACAGAGCATGCGGATCTTCAAATCTGCAAGCTTTGTCAAGTTTACGCGCAAGGAAAGAATCTCTGATAAGAAACTTATCGATGCGATTGAAGATATCTTAAGGGGTCAAATCGATGCCAGTCTGGGAAGCCACGTTATAAAGCAAAGAATTGCCAGGCCGGGCCACGGCAAATCGGGAGGATACAGGGCCATTATTCTGTTCCGCCATAAAGACAAAGCCTTCTTCCAACACGGGTTCGCAAAAAAAGATAAAGGCAATCTTACCGCTGCAGAAGAAGAGAAATTTAAAGGAATGGCGAAACATGTTTTGGCCATGACAGAAGAAAGCCTGGAAAAGGCGCTTGAAAACCGGATTTATACGGAGATTTTCATCGATGAAAAAGCGAGTAAACATTAAGAAAAAATACAAAAGCGATGTCATGGCTTCCATTCATGAAACAATGGAAGGCCTGTATAAGATCGGGGCTATTGACAAAAAAACCATGCGCGAATTCGACGATGCGTGCCTGACCTCCGTGCGCGACCTCAGCCCCAAAGAAATCCGCGCTCTTCGTGAGCGGGAGCATGTCAGCCAGATCGTGTTCGCCAATTACCTCAACGTGTCCGAAGGCCTGGTCAGCAAATGGGAACGGGGCGAAAAACGCCCGGCGGGGCCGTCCCTCAAACTTCTAGCCCTGGTTGAGAAAAACGGGCTGTCCGCTATTGCGTGATGGGAATGGCGCTATTACCTTGCAATGATAGCCCGCCAACGATTGACTCCTGGATTTTTCTGTTTATGATGCCGGTTAAACATAAACAAGAGGATATTTTAATGTTATCGGCAAAAAAACTGACTTTGGCAGCAACTGCATTATTCGCGGGTATTTCGATGGCCGAAGCGCAGGATGCATTAAAACCTTCCGTCACGGTTGACGAAGCGATGGGAACAAAGATCGTTCGCATTGATGATAAGCAGGTTGGAAATCATCTTACGGTTCACAGAGCGATGTTGGATTCCGCGGCAGGCCTGGTCTGCGAATGGACGGCGGAAGGTCAAATCGATCCGGATACCAATAAAATTCAAGGACAATATACGTCCCATACCTGCGCACAGACAACTGATGTTCCGGACGCATGGAAAGGCGGGATCGAAAAACCCTTAAGCGCCACACGCAAAGTTTCCGCGAACGGCGATGTGATTACAGAGACCTCGACAAGTTCTTTCACCAGCGTAGGCGTGCAAAGCCATTACACACGCGAGTGGAACCTTGCGACGAACTCCGTGTCCATTTCTGCAGGCGAATGCCAGCTTGAAGGCGGCATATGCATTCCTTATCTTGCAGAACGCCAATCGGGGGCTTTTCTCATTCCGGATAACGGTTATGTCGCCAAGCTTCGTGCCGAATTAGGGCAGCCTTAAGATCGCTCCTGTATTGTCGTCCTGAGCGCAGCGAAGGGGCTTCTCTTTTCAGCGGCTAAGCACGAAAATGAGGTCCCTCACTGCGTTCGGAGACACGTTAATAATTAAGCTTCCCCTGCCGTCATTGCGAAGAGACATCGCCGACGAAGCAATCCAGTGGGCCAGGCGCAGACTTTGGATTGCTTCGCCTTCGGCTCGCAATGACGATGAAAAAGACCCCAAAACCGCTATTTTCTTGCAATTATCCCGGGTTTCGCTTACAAATTTGCAGCCTTGGAGTGAAGGAACGGCATGGATCGTACGCTTCCGCGGATCATCTGCATCGGCCTCGCCAACGTTGACGTCATTGCGAATGTCAGCGACGAATTCCTGACCTCTCACGGCATGACCAAGGGCGTTTCCAACATCCTGGACGCCTGCACCACCGGCACCATCCTGTCCATCCTTGAAAACCCGTCCTGCCACCCGGGCGGCAGTTCCGCGAACACGGCTTTCGGCATTTCCGGATACGACGTGCCGGTTCAGTTTATCGGGAAGACCGGCGACGACGCTTATGCCGACATCTTCCGCCGCGGGTTTGAAAACACGCCCGTGCTGTTCAATACGCCCGCCCATTCGCAGCGCATGACATCCGTCTGCCTGACGCTGGTGACGCCGGATAAAAACCGTACGTTTGCCTTTTGCACCGATACCGCCGGATGGTTTGTGGAGCCGGACGATCTGCCGGAGGCGCGCGACGGCCTGACCGTCTATGCCGAATCCAACACTGGGCTGATGCAGGCGGGCGGCGGGCGTTCGCTGATGGAAGAAATCAGCGTCAGATACGATTCCATCCCGCTGATTCTGAACCTGACCGACGCCGCCATCGTCCGCAATTGCCGCGCGACCATCGGCTCCCTGCTTGGCCGCACGGCGGAGACCTGCTTTATCGGCAATGTCGAGGAGATCAAGGCGCTGTTCGAGACCGAGGATTTCGGCAAGGCGATGGCGATGATCCGCGCCACGGGCAAAACCTTTGCCGTGACAGACGGGCCGAACGGCGTGCATGTGTTTAAAGGAAATGAGTATCACCACGTTCCCGCCGAACAACTGGCCGAAAGCCGCATTGTCAACACGGTCGGCGCGGGCGACCAGTTCGCCGCCGGGTTCGTTGCTGGGCTGGTCATGTCGATGACGCCGGAAGCCGCCTGCGGCCAAGGCATCCACGCCGCCACTTCGGCCTTGCAACAGGTCGCCGCAAGACCCAAAATCAGGCGGATTGCCTGATTATGAATGAAGAAGGTGTTTGTTGTTAGAACTTCAAGAATTTGAAGTTTTTATAAAAGCCCGCCCGGAATTTGACTTTGATTTTAAATAATAGTATGTTTCTTGGCATATGTTAGTATTGAGAGATCCAAAATGAGCACAAAATTACACCAAAATGAGCACAAAATTACAATTTGCGTTGCTTGGCGCGGCAATGATGGGCGTTGCTGCAACAGGCTCCGTTCTCGGAAAAGAGATATGGGATGAGCGGGGCTGTTATTTAAATGATATATTCGGGGAAGTTTCTGCCCCTTGTATTGAAGCTGAGAAGACGCCTTTAAAAGCAGGTATATTATTTGGAGGCATTGGGGTATGTTTAGCGTCCGCCATTGGAATGTTGGGCATTACCAGACGCGAAATTCGTCAGCTTGAAAACGGTCCAAAACCTGGCATGTAATTATTGCTTTGCTTTCGGGTTCGGCGTGACGAATATAAAGATGGCACCAGGAATAAACATGATCGACACCGCCGCCGAAGCTGCCCGCATCCTGCTCGACACCAATGCGGTGATGATCAATGTGAAGGAACCGTTCCTTTATACATCCGGCAAGACCGGCCCGGTTTATGTCGATTGCCGCCGCCTGATTTCCTTTCCCGAAGCGCGCGGTCGCCTGATGGATATGGGTGCGAACGTCATCCGCAAAGCCTGCCCCGATCTTGATTACGTCGCGGGCGGGGAGACGGCGGGCATCCCCTATGCCGCGTTTCTGTCCGACCGCCTGAACTTGCCGATGCTCTATGTCCGTAAAAAAGCGAAAGGCTTTGGACGCATGGCGCAGATCGAAGGATTTATGGATGGCGCAAAACCCAAAGTCTTTATCGTGGAAGACGTCCAGAATTACGGCGTCAGCGTCAAGGTTTTCGTGGATGCGTTGCGCGATGCGGACGCCATGGTCGAACATATCTTCGTGATCTTCCAGCACGGCCATGACAGCAGCAGACAGAGCATGAAAGATATGGGCGTCACCCTGCACGCGTTATGCAGCTGGCCGGATATCCTGAAAGTGGCGCGCGAGACAAAGCGTTATGATGACGCAACGCTGAACGAAATTGAATCCTACCTGCATGATCCTGACGGGTGGAACGCCCGCCAGAAACAGAATGGCTGAACCCATGACAAGCCCTTCAAAAATCCATTTTCATGCTTCAAAATCCGGTGCCGGCCATGAAGCCCTGGACGGCCTGGGCCGCACCTATGGCCAGCATAAAGCGGAAGACGCCGATATTATCGTCGTTCTCGGCGGCGACGGCACGATGCTGGAGGCGCTGCACAGCCATTATGAACTGGGCAAACCGTTCTACGGCATGAATCGCGGCTCGGTCGGCTTTATGCTGAACCCGTTTCAGGAGGCGGATCTGCATGAGCGCCTGAAAAACGCCTTGAAGGTCACGCTGCATCCGCTGCACATGACAGCGAAAACAGAAAACGGGGACACGAAAGAAGGCCTGGCCTTCAACGAAGTCTCCCTGCTCCGCCAGCTGCATCACGCCGCGAAAATCAAAGTCACCGTCGATGGCATAGAACGGCTGGAGGAACTGGTTTGCGACGGCATTCTGGTTTCAACGCCCGCCGGATCCACCGCCTATAACCTGTCCGCGCACGGCCCGATCCTGCCGCTGAAATCCAACGTATTGGCATTAACCCCTATCAGCGCCTTCCGCCCCCGCCGCTGGCGCGGCGCATTGCTGCCGTCCAACGCCAGCATCCGTTTCGACATCAAGGGCGACGGCGTCCGCCCGGTCAGCGCCACCGCTGACTACACCGAAGTGCGCAACGTCACCAGCGTCAATATCCGCCAGTCCAATTCCATCGGCGCCGACCTTCTGTTCGACCCCAACCACACGCTGGAAGAACGGATTTTAAAAGAGCAGTTTTTACCCTAAATTAAATTCATATAATTTTCTTGACAGAGTTTCCACGTCAATTACATAAACAAACCATCGCCTCTAGATGGGAATTATGTATATGGAAAATGAAAAACACCCTGTTCTGGCTTTTCGTGAACTTTTAGATGCTATCAAAACGACGGCATTTCAGCGCGGCGTGGAAAATCCGGAATGGGTCGACGTTTGGATAACACTGTCCAATAAACGCGAATATGCACAAATCCTTCAACAAAAAGGTATCAGCACCTCGGCGTTAACAAGTGACTTACAGTTTATCACGCGCTTTGGCACACGCGATAATCCCACGTTCCAGTTTTCAGATAGTAAAGATGTCATGAAAGAAATACGTGACGACATCGTTAATCAGATTAATCAAAAACTGGATCTTCTCACAAAGAAGATGTCACCAACAACTTTGTGGGAGACAGAAGATTTATTAAACGACATGCGTCAAAGCATTCTCAAAGTATTTTCTAATTCAAACGACGAACATGCAGAGATTAAAGTCAAGATTGCGAATGATATATTACAACGTGCAATGAAGTTCATAAAAACCAAAAGCCAAATGGAATCTGATCCTTTGGGGTCCCTTGCGCCCCTTATACTTTTAAAAGGCTTGTTGATTGAAGTAACCGGAAACACGTCCGTAACATCTTCAGACAATGTGCTGCAAATACTTGAATCCATGGGTGGCGACGGACGTCAGCTTCCGCCTACGGCACTTGAAGTTGTTGAAAATGTTATGATGGTTACAGCGGATGGCTTTAAAAATTTACTTATTCGCAACGGTTTGCTGACGACCAGCGAGGCGGACGCTCAGGATCTCTGGAAAGACGTGCTTCCCTGCGACAAAACAGCTAGTATTTTCAACAAAGCTCTTGAATCTGCTCATGATTATCATTCAAAAAATCTTGAACCAAAGCATCTTGCCCTACAGCTTCTGGAAACACGCGATGTCCAAATTCATCTGTATAAACTTGGCGTTACCAATCAGCAGGACTTAAGAAACGCATTTGAAGAAAAGCTTTTTAAAGTTGAAAACGACAACGAAAGCAAAGTCCGTTTTCATGCCAAAGTCGATGATGATAGCCGCAACCTTCTATGGAGCCTTGATGACATCTTAAAAGGCGACGACGAAAATGGAAACAAAGCCCCCAAAGCTTTGCGCCTTCTTATGTCCCGCTATCCCGATATCGACAAGGCTATGAATGAGGCAGGACTGCGCCGCCGCATGTTGCGTGGCTGGAACGCTGCCTACGACCTTGACGAAGACAAGATCAAAGGTAAAAAATCTGAAGAAAAGAAAAAGAAGAAAAAAGATTTCGAAGTATCCGATGCAGAACTGGAAAAAC
>JBGAQU010000076.1:0-13210 GCA_044220535.1 Alphaproteobacteria bacterium
GATTCCCAATATCCTTGCCATCGACCAGGGCACCACCAGCTCCCGCGCCATCCTGTTTTCTGCGAAAGGCGAAATCCTGAGCGTCGCGCAAAAAGAACTGAAACAACATTATCCTGCCAATGGCTGGGTCGAACAGGACGCGAATGATATATGGCGCGACACGCTCGCATGCTGCCAAAAAGTTTTAAAAACAACGAAAGATGTCGCCGCCATCGGCATCACCAATCAACGTGAAACAACCATTTTATGGGACAGGAAAACCGGCAAACCTGTCTATAACGCCATCGTCTGGCAGGACCGCCGTACGGCCAAGCTGTGCGATAAACTCCGTAAGGCGGGCCATGAAAAAACCATCCGCGCCACAAGCGGCCTGCTGCTCGATCCCTATTTCTCCGCCACCAAAATCGCCTGGATCCTGGAGAACGTCAAAGGTGTTCGCAAACGTGCTGAGAAAGGCGAGATCGCCTTCGGCACCGTCGATTGCTGGCTACTCTGGAACTTGACCGAAGGCAAAACCCACGCGACCGACGCCACCAATGCTGGCCGCACCATGCTGTTCAACATCCGCAAACAGCAATGGGACAAAGACCTGCTGAAACTTTTCAAAATCCCGGAATCCATCCTGCCCGACGTTAAAGACAACGTCGCCGATTTCGGCACGGCCACCGTATTTAAAAACCCCATCCCCATCACCGGCATGGCGGGCGACCAGCACGCCGCCATGATCGGCCAGGCCTGTTTCAAAAAAGGCATGGTCAAATCCACCTATGGCACCGGCTGCTTCGCACTGATGAATATCGGCGACACGTTTAAGGAATCGAAAAATCGCCTGCTGACCACCATCGCCTACCGCCTAAACGGTAAAACCACCTACGCCATCGAAGGCTCCATCTTCGTCGCGGGCGCCGCCATCCAATGGCTGCGCGATGAATTGAAAATCATCAAAACGTCGGCAGACAGCGAAAAACTGGCGCGCTCGGTCAGGGACAATGGCGGCGTCTATTTCGTCCCCGCCTTCACCGGCCTCGGCGCGCCCTACTGGAATCCGGATGCCCGCGGCGCCATCACCGGCCTGACCCGCAACGCATCCGCTGCCCACATCGCCCGCGCCGCGCTGGAGGCGCAGGCCTACCAGACCCTCGACCTGATGGCCGCCATGAAAGCCGACAGCGGCCACAACCCCAAAATCATCCGCGCCGATGGCGGCCTGGTCGTCAACCGCTTCATGTGCCAGTTCCTCTCCGACATGCTGGGCAGGCCAGTCGATATCCCCAAAATCACCGAAACCACGGCATTGGGCGCAGCCTATCTGGCCGGTATTGGCGCGGGATTATATGACGGATTGGATGATGTCGCCGAACGGTGGAAGCATGCAGCCACCTATAAGCCAAAAATGACAAAAATCCGCGATGGTTTGTATCGGCAATGGCAAAAAGCAATTGAAATGATTTTAAAGCATTAATGCTTGGGGCAAAGCCCTGCGAAGCTTTAGCGAAGCAGAGTAGTGCCTGGGGCCGGGATTGAACCGGCGATACTGCGATTTTCAGTCGCATGCTGTTTTTATGAACTTTTTATTGACAAAATTTTTGTTGCCTGATAAGCTACAATTATGATCAAAAGTTTCGGCGATCGACGAACGGAGGATATTTTTAAGGGCATAACCGTCAAGCGCCTGTCCGCCGATTTGCAAAGCCAGGCTTTGCGCCGCCTGCAATATATTGACGCTGCCGGTACGATAGAAGATTTGCGCCTGCCCCCGTCTAACCGGCTGGAACGCAAAAAGGGCAACCTGAAAGATTTCTATGCTATCTGGATCAACAAACAATGGCGCATCATATTCCGGTGGCGGGATGGCGCTCACGATGTGCAAATGATCGATTATCACTAGGAGGAAACCAATGGCCCGCATGATCGAACTAACCCATCCCGGCATTATGCTGAAGGAAGATTTTCTGGGTGAAATGGATATCCGCCCCTCTGCGCTGGCAAAAGGAATCGGCGTGGACCGCGCCGCTATCTCCAAAATCCTGGCGGGCCGGCGCGACATCACCGCCGATATGTCGTTACGCCTAGGCCTTTTTTTCGGCCAGAGCGATTCTTTCTGGCTTAACCTGCAACGCGATTACGATCTGCGGGTGGCGCGGCGCGAGCGGCTGGCGGATCACAGGAAAACAATCCATCCCTACGAAGCGCATGCATGATGCCGAATGGTGCCTGGGGCCGGGATTGAACCGGCGACACTGCGATTTTCAGTCGCATGCTCTACCAACTGAGCTACCCAGGCATTAAGGCACGGTTTATAGGGAAAAACCGGCGGGATGTCTAGCGATAAGTGAGATTATTCAGCAATCACCGCCGCATAGCGTTCCTGCAGGGGCGGCGTCCGCCGCTGGCGGGTCACTTCCACGATGCCCAGCGCCGTAATCCCGTGGATCTGCACCGTGCACGGGTCGTTGTTGAAATCGGCTTCTAAAGCGGTCAGAAACTTCTTTTCCTCAGCCCTATCTTTCATTTTCAGAATATCGATCAAGATCGCTCCGCCAAGGTTCCGCAGGCGGATCTGCCGCGCCACGGCCTTCGCGGCCTCCAGGTTGACGGCCAGCTTGCCCCGCGTATCCGCCGCCGAGTTCACGTCGATCACCACGCCGACGGCTGTCTCCTGCAGGATAATCGTGCCGCCGCCGGGTAAAACCTCATATGCATTGAACAGCGCTTCGATCTGCCCGACAATGTCGTGGAATTCAAACAGAGCAAAGCCTTTCTCCGCGTTCGGCACTTCAACCGGCTCGATCTTTGTCACAAGGTCGGGCGCGAAAATATCGCACCATTCTTCCGCCTGCTGGAAATGGTCCATAACGGTCAGTTCAATTTTGGTGATGGGCCGCGCCGCCTGGTCGCTTAATGTGCGCTGGATCGCATCCGGCCCGCGCATGATCAGGGATGGCTGGTCGCCCGTGAAAAACGGCTGCATCTGCGTCCACATCGTGCGCAAAATTTTGGATTCGCGGGTCAGCACATCCGTCTGGATGCCGGACGCCGCGGCGCGCAAAATGCACCCTTCACAGCCTTCAATCGATGTAAGCATGTTGAGAAGCTGGGTCCGCAACTTCTTGCTCTTGATGCGCTGGGACACCCGCGCTTCCATCTCCATCGGCCCGTAAATCAGGTAACGCCCGGGCAGCATGATGTTCATGCTCAGTTTCGGGCCTTTATCCTCCGCCTTGCTATACGGCTCTGCCGGGTTTTTGGGGAGATGCCCGCTCTTGGCCTGTACCGCAATCATCTGGCCGGGCTTCAGCAGCTTGCCAATGGCGACATCCCCGCCCTTTTTCCAGGTGCCGTCCTTCTGCCTGATCCGCACATCAGCATTATGAATAATGCCAATATTATCCCCGTCCAGGTTGACGAAGGCGGCGTCCAGCGACGCGTCGATCCGCGCCACCTTGGCCCAGTAGATCGAACCCCAGCGCACTTCCTCGCTCGCAGGATCGACCTCCAGCCCTTCCAGACGGCCCTGTTCCATTGCGGCGACCCACAGGCTGCCGTCCAGTTCTTCGATGAGGATATCCAGGCTCTCTTACCCCTTTAATGCGCCGCAACCGGTCAATAATTGCATTGTATCGTAAAGAGATAAACCAATTATGTTTGAATGCGATCCCCGGATAAATTTTACATGGGCCGCGAACCGCCCCTGGATCCCGTACCCCCCGGCCTTGCCTTCCCATTCGCCGCTGTCCAGATAGGCCTGGATTTCCGGGGACGTCAGCCGTTTCACCTGCACCACTGTCTCGCATAAACGGCTTCTTAACCCGCCATCGGGGGTCACCAAGGCAATCCCGCCATGCACCACATGCCGCCGCCCGGATAAAAGGGGCAGGCATTGCGCAGCCTGTTCCCGCGTTTCCGCCTTGGGCAGGATGCGCCGACCGCAGGCCACCACGGAATCCGCGCCCAGCGTATAAGCGCCCGGTACGGCCACGGCCTGCGCCTTGCCGATCGCCAGCCGCAAAGCCAGCTTCCCCGGCAATTCATCCGGCAACGGCGTTTCGTCAATATCGGCAGGAATAATGGAATCGGGAATAATCCCGACCTGTTTCAGCAGATCGACCCGGCGCGGGGACGCGGAGGCAAGGATCAGTCTATTTTTCACGGAAGATAATACGGCCCTTGGTCAGATCGTAGGGCGTCATTTCGCAGATAACGGTATCGCCCTGCAGGACGCGGATGCGGTTCTTGCGCATCTTGCCCGCCGTGTGGGCGAGGATTTCATGATCGTTTTCCAGCTTTACGCGGAACATGGCGTTCGGCAAAACTTCCGTCACCACGCCCTTGAATTCGATCAGATCTTCCTTGGCCATACGCCCTTATGCTCCGTCATTGTTTAGATATTCAAAGGGGTTATAATCCACTTATCCTGCAATGCCAAGCTTTTAGATGGATGCGAAGCGGAACCCTCCGCATTCAGGGGCGTTTTATTGTGCGGGGAAGCGAATCTTTGCTATATACGGGCCTTCAACCAGACAGTCGGCGGTTAACCTTTGACGCGTAATTCCCTTTATCTTTTTATTCTTACTGCTCTCTGCGCCGCCCTGCTGCTTGCGGCCCCCTTTCCCCTGCTCGCCAAAGACCTGAAAACCTCAATCGACGGCATCCACGATCAGACCCTGCAGCACTATCTCGAAAAAAGCCTGGAAGGCTCGAAAACCCTGCCCGACGATCCAGACGATGAAGCCATCCGCGCCCAGGCCGAAAAAACCAAGACCACGCTTCTAAAAGGCTTGGCCGCTCAGGGTTATTATATGCCCGCCGTCAAAATGACCCTGGACGAAAAGGATCGCAAGGCGGCATTTCAGGTCGATCCCGGTGCGCGCATCATCATTCATTCCATTACCTTCAAAGGCAAACCCTGGCCTTTGGAAAAAACCAGAACCGGCGATCCGTTGCTGGCGCAGAACGTGCTGGATGATCAGCAGCGAATTTTCGACACGATCTCGAAGGACTCCTGCCTGTTCGGCCTGAAAGTCGATCATCAGGCTATTCTAGACATGAACGCGCATACCGCCGATCTGGTTTTTGAAATCATAGATAAGGGCAAAGCCCGTTACGGCGACATACAATTCCAGGGCCTGGAACGCGTCAAACCAGATTTTGCGCGCAAGCTTGTCGCCCTGAAACAGGACGGTTGTTACAAGGAAGCCGATATCGAACAGGCGCAAGCGGACTTATTGTCCAGCGGTCTGTTCTCCCTTGTTAAAGTGAATGTGCCCGAACAGCCTGATGCCAGTGGCCGCATCCCCCTGACCATCACTGTCACGGAACGCAAGCCCCGCACCATCAAGGCAGGCCTGACCTATTACACCGATGAAGGCCCGGGCGTTCAGCTCGGCTGGGAACACCGCAACATTCTGGGACGTGGTGAAAAACTGACCAGCGACCTGAAACTTTCGGCTATAGAGCAAAGCGTGAAAAACACGCTCTCCAAACCGTTTTTCCTGCGCCGCGACCAGACGCTCAATCTAGGCGCGGATTTATCACGCGAAGATACGGACGCGTACGAATCCCAAACCTTAAGCTTCCACGGCGATGTCGCCCGCAAACTTAACAAGCGGCTGACGGTGTCTCTTGGCGGCGGCTATGATGTTTCGCATATCGACGACGGTGAAAAAGCCGATAATTTTGCCCTGCTTTACGGCACGGGCTATGCCGACTGGGACAATCGCGACAACGCGCTCGACCCCCATACGGGATATAAAGCGCGTCTGGACTTAAAACCCTTCATCAACACGCTGGATCCGTCCAATATTTTCTGGGAAACGCAAATCTCGGCATCCACCTATTTCGCATTTGCACCGAAAACTACTATCGATCCCGTACTGGCCATTCGCGGTCGTTTCGGCTCTATCTTTGGCCAGTCCACGGCAAACATCCCGGCAACAGAACGTTTCTATGCCGGCGGCGGCGGTTCTGTACGCGGTTTCGCCTATCAGGATATCGGCCCGCGCAATAATGACGATGATCCGGCGGGTGGTCGTTCCGTCATCGAAACTTCCGCAGAAATGCGCTTCAAAATCACTCCTACAATCGGCGCCGCAGCCTTCGTGGATGGCGGCAGCGTATCCGACGCGGTTTATCCGGATATTGAAAACGGTTATGCCGTCGGTGCGGGCGTGGGCCTGCGCTACTATACAGGATTCGGCCCCTTACGTTTCGATGTCGGCGTGCCGCTGACACAAAAGGACGATGCGGATGGCGCGTATCAGATCTACATCAGCTTGGGGCAGGCCTTCTGATGAAAAATCCTGTAATATATATCCGCAAAATCCTGCTCTGGACGCTCAGCCTGTGCATTACCCTTGCCGTGCTGGCAGGCATGCTCCTGATCGGCTCCGGATTCTGGCTGCGCAGCAATAGCGGACAGGCCTTCATCAAAACACAAATCACCCACGCGTTGGAAAAAACGCCCTATCATGTCGAATATGGACGTGCGGTTCTGCGCGGCGGTCTTGGCCTGAACGTCGACAAGCTGACGGTCAGCGATGAACAGGGTATTTTCCTGATCCTTGAAAACACGCGCATTACCATCAACCCGGCTTTGTTACCCGCGCATATCCTATCCGCCTCCATTCTCGCAGATCGCATCGAATTGCTGCGCACGCCGAAAGAACCCGAAGCTGCGGATAAACAACCGCGCAAGGCATTCGACCCCTCCGGCCTCTGGTTGAAATCCGTATCTCTCAACCGCTTTGCGGTGAACCGGTTTGATATCGGCCCGGCTCTGGGCGGCGGCAAACCCTTATCGTTCAGCCCGGACCTGAAAGCCTCCGTCAAATTCGAAAAAACTGCCCTGCCGGTGACCTTAAAAGGCCGCATCGAATCCCGCGCCACCGATACGATCACACCCTATCTGCCCGCCCACATCGACATAGACAGCAGCATCACACCCGCTTTCGACCTTCTGACCCTCACCGCTTTTTCAGTAACGCATGATCAATACACACTGAAAGGCAGCGGCGCGTTTGGCATGAGCGAGGAAGGATTATGCGCGGGACAGGCATCGCTGGATATAAAAAGCCTGGCAGCCTTGTTCAAAACACAGGACGGCACGCTGCATCTCGATCTTGCCTGTTCTGGCCCTGCCCTGCGACCTGCGCTGAAAGCCGAAGGCGTGGCCGCGTTTAAAGACATGCCGGATATGACTCCGGTAAACTTCAAGCTGCAAACCGCCCCCATGCAGGGCAGCCTATCCGGCCAGGCGTCCATCAGCGGCGCTTACAAACAGCAGCCCTATGCGCTTGCAACGCCGTTCCTGTTGGAAAACGGAAAAATTTCCGTTTCTGATTTAAAAGGCACATTCCCCGAAACATCCGTGGCCGGACATTTAATCTATAACTTCGACACATCCATGGCGGATGGAACAATAACCGCATCCATCGCTTCCCTCACCCCCTACGCAAAGCTTTTGAAACAGGATATGGCAGGCCGCGCCAATATAACCCTCACCGCATCGCCCGGCTCAACGCAAAAAGCCGCCTTGGAACTGAACGCGTCCAATCTGCGCTATCAGGATATCCGCATCGCTGGCCTGACGCTAAACGGTACAACCGACAACGTCAAAACCACGCCGTTCCAGCATGCGGATATCGCTGTAAAAGGTATAACGATTAAAGATATTACCATTACATCAGCGGCTGCCACTATCCGTCCAGCCGAAAAAAATACTTACAATTTCGATCTATCGGGTAACGGCACTTACCAGTCAAAAACCTTGAAAATAAAAAGCGACGGTACTTTAAATCTCGATGATCAATTCAGGTTTTCTGGCGTCAATATCAAACCCCTTATCCTCAACATACAGGGCCATGATCTGACGCTGAACGGCAGCCTGACCACACTACAGGCCGATCTGCGCCTAAAAACCGAAAACTTCCCGGTTTCCGCCCTTATGCCTGCGCCGCAACCGGAAGCGGACAGACTGACCGTTGACGGCACACTCGATATCACTGGCCCGTCCGCCACTCCGCAAGCCAATCTGCAGCTGACCGCTTTGCGTAAAGGCAGTGAAAAAACCATGCCTGATTTACGCATAGACCTGACAGGCGCCTACCAGAACGACAGCCTGACGATCAACGCCGGCGGCAAAGGCCAGGGCATAAAATCCTTAAACGCCCAAGCAAAAACCTACATGCATTTTTCTTTATGGCCTTTCGCTTTTGCGATGCCGATGGATAAGGCTGTACAAGGCGATGTGAACGCCACCTTGTCCCTCACCGATCTTTCCCCTTATTTCATACCGCCAGGCATGTCCCTGTCCGGCAATGTCAACGCCAAAGCCGCCATCGGCGGCACGCTTTCTGCGCCTGACATAAAAGGCGCCGCGTCGCTTGCGGATGGTGTATTCACCCAGGCTGAAAACGGATTGGGCCTGAAAGAGATCACGATGAATGCAGGCTTTGAAAAACAACGCATCACGCTGACCAGCCTGTCCGCTCGTGACAATGCCGCAGGCGCTTTGAACGGCAATGGGTGGATCGAACCGTTCGGCCCCGCGCCGCGCGCCGACATCAACCTGAACATCCGGCATTTTCAGATCATCAAAAACACCATGGCCGATGTCCTGGCCTCCGCCGGATTGAAAATCCAACCCGATGGCAAAGGCTTCGTCATCAATGGCAGCATCGACATCGAAAAGGCGGCCATCAATATCCCCGAAAAATTCGGCAGCCAGATTCCCGAACTGAACGTCATCGATAAACGTGACCTGAAAAAACAGCAAAACGCCAAACCGCCTCTGCCCATCCGCCTCGCTATCGCACTAAAGGCAGTCAACCAGGTGTTCGTGCGCGGCTGGGGACTCGATGCCGAATTCGGCGGTGCGGTCGATGTCGGCGGCACGCTCGACATGCCGGATTTGCAAGGCCGCTTCGACGTTCTGCGCGGCCGCTTCCAGCAATTCGGAAAAATCTTCAAACTGGACAAGGCAAGCCTGCTCTTCCAGGGCGCCATGCCGCCCGGCCCGTATCTCGATGTCAGCGCCTCGACAACCGCCGAAGACGTAACGGCCAGCATCAACATCACCGGCCCCGCCAAACAACCGAAACTGTCCTTCTCCTCCGAACCCGCTCTACCGGAAGACGAAGTTCTCTCCCGCATCCTGTTCGGCCGCGACGCGCGCAGCATTTCCCCTTTCCAGGCGATCCAGCTGGCCAACACACTGCGTCAGTTTTCCGGCAAGGGCGGCGGCGCGTCCTTCGACCCGGTCGGCAAAATCCGCAAGATCACCGGCGTCGACGAGTTGAACGTCGATACGGATGACAGCGGCGGTGTCACCGTCGGCGCGGGCAAATACATCACCGACCGGGTCTATCTGGAAGCTGTACAAGGAAGCAACGAAAAAAGCGGCGCCATCAAGGTTCAGACTGAAATCACCCCCAGCATCTCCGTCGAAAGCAAGGCGGGACAGGAACAAAGTGGTGCCGGCCTGTTCTGGAAGCGGGATTATTGAATAAGTTTACTACACTTTCTTTTCAAGACTTACGCGATTTATTCATAATCTTGTCGTCATTCCGGCTTTCGCCGGGATGACAATGTTATTTAGGTTTGCCACAACCATAACTGTGGACAATCAAGCAAAGCGTTTTGACAGCCATACATACGTACCGGACACTAAGGATATCCGGAGAATCGTCAAGTTTTTCAATCGTGTCCGCCAGAACCAGATGTCTGATGTTCGCCTGCTGCATGACCGCTGCCCTGCTGGCGGGAACGGTGCACGCCGAATCGACCCCATCGCTGATGGGCGCGCTGGGCCTGAACACCGTCCCCGATGCGCGGTTTGATAAGGAAGGCACGGTGCGCGTCCAGGCGTCCGCGCTCAATCCCTACATGCACGGCTCTCTCGGCGTGCAGATCGCGAAACCTCTCTACATCGGTATCCGCCAGACCGCCGAAGTCTCCCATATTGGCGCGCGCGCCGACCGCCTGTATCCCGGCATCGATCTGAAAGTGAAACTGCTGAACGAAACCGCGCATATGCCTGCTGTCGCCCTCGGCCTGCAATCCGCGACCGGCCATCGCCGGATGGCCGCGGAATATATCGCCCTCTCCAAACGCCTCGGCAATTTTGACGTGACAGGCGGAATGGGCTGGGGCCGCATGGGCAGTCATGACACGGTCGGCAATCCGTTCAAACTCCTTTCCACCCACTTCGCACAGCGCCGCGATATCTACGGTGAATCCCCCAACGGCCCGGCGCAATGGTTCACGGGCGATGCCGCATTGTTCGGCGGCGTCGCATGGGATACGCCTCTGAAAGGCCTGAAGCTAAAGACTGACTGGAACGGCGATGCCTATCTGGCGGAAAGAACAGATCCCGATTTTCACAGGCCCCAACCCTGGTCCGCCGGATTCAGCTACAGCCCGAAAGACTGGATCACCTTCGGCATGGCATGGGTTGGCGGCAATAAAATTTTCGGCACGCTCAGTTTCCAATCTCCCATGGAACGCTGGTTCGGCCGCCCGGCCAGCCGCAAGGCAAACGCGCCCTTCCCCGCCCATCGCAGCGGTGATGGCAATCCAAAGGCCGTGGACGTAGCGGCCAGCGGCGACGGCATCCTGACCGAAAGCAGAACCGGCGAGCCCCACATCCTCTCCACCCGATTGACGCTGCGTCCTGGCGCATCACTCCCCATGCAGTTGGGCGAGGCCGTATCGCCGATGGCGCGGCAAGGCGGCGCAGACATCGAATCCTTCGAAATCCAGCCCGCCGCTTTGGGTTTAAGCGGCCCGTCCGTGCGCCTGAACCGCCGCGATCTGGAACAGGCGCTGGCGCATGATAACGGCAGCCCGCAGGAAATCTGGCGCGGCACGAGGCTGAGCGAACCACTGGCCGACGCCAGCTTCCCCGAAAACCGCAGCCTGTTCGGCCGCCCGTTTTATTACGGCCTGATCGTCGATACGAAAGCCAGCCTGTCTGAAGACGATCACGGCGCGCTCTATCGCACTGGATTGGTGTTTGAGGCAAAACATCTCCTCACCCGCCGCCTGCTGACCGGCCAGGCCATACGTTTGAATGTCGCCGACAATCTCAGAGAACTGCATAGTTTACGTCCCTACGCCCTTCTGCCCGTCCGCAGCGACGAAGATCTGTTCGCCGCAAAACGCCTGAGCGTCGAACGCAGCTATATCGCCTGGACCAAAAGCCTGAATGCCGACTGGCACGCCGCCGCAACAGCCGGGTATCTGGAGGAAATGTACGCAGGCCTCGGCGGTGAAATCCTCTATCGTCCCTTCGGCAAAACCTACGCAATCGGGGCCGAAGCATGGGAAGCATTAAAACGCGATCCGCTCTCGGCGGACGGCATGGGCCTGAACGGCGACCATCTTCTGAGCGGCCATATCAAAGCCTGGTATGAAATCCCTGGCACCGACATGACCGTGCAGGCAAAAGCCGGACGCTATCTGGCGGAGGATATCGGCGCCACGCTCGGCCTGACGCAGACTTTCAAAAACGGCGCAAAGCTCGAAGCCTTCGCCACCGTCACCAACAAGCGCGATGAAAATATTTTCGGCGGCTCGACCGCATTATACAGCGGCATGCGTTTCCGCCTCCCTGTCGGCAACCTGCCTCTCATCCCGGATGGCAGCGAAGCCCGCTTCACCGCAGCGCCCATCGGCCGCGACACCGGTCAGACTATAGATAACCCTCTACCCTTGTATGAACTGACCGACCAGATCTCCTATCGCACCATCGCCGACCATTGGGGTGAGATCACAGAGGAATAAGCGCAATAAACTCCAAGCGTCATCCCAGACAAGCGACGAAGGAGCGCAGATCAGGGATCCAGGAGACATGAGCGCGCGAAGCGCGCGCTTTGTTTATTGCCGGATCCCCGCTGGAGTTTATCCCCGCGAAGGCGGGGGCGGGGATGACAGTAAATAAAAAACCGCCGGTCTGTGGGGACCGGCGGCGAAAGTTTATGAGAGATACCAGATCAGTAAAAAATTGTGGGTTACTCAAGTTGCCGAGTGAAAGTTTGTCCTCCTTGACCGCCATTTGAAGCATCTGAAACCGTTACTTCAAAACACCCCCGGTTCCTATTTTCATAGTACATAAAATTTTATGTAAATGCAAAATGTTTTTTATGGGATTTTTAAGCTATTGAATTTATTGTATTTATCGTCATCCCGGCGAAGGCCGGGATCCATGCGATAGTGCGGCCAGAATCCAAAGGAGATAACGGCCATAAAATGTGATCTTCACCATTATTTACCCTCTGCGATGCTGAAAAAGCCTATAGATCCCGGCCTTCGCCGGGATGACAGCGCTTTCCACTTCTAAGCATTTCCAAAACCCCCTCAAAATCGCCCGGCAATGCCGCTTCAAACCGCATCTCATCCCCTGTCAGCGGATGAATAAACCCGATCCGGAAGGCATGCAGCATTTGGCGTGGCAGTTCAATAATATCTTCGATTTCTTCACCTTCCATATCGATTTTCTTCAAAAGCGCCCTTTGCGCCGTCGGTTGCGACCCATAGAGCAGGTCACCAACCAGCGGATGGCCGATATGCGCCATATGGACGCGGATCTGATGCGTACGTCCCGTCTCCAATTTGCATTCCACCAGGGCAACCGACTCACCAAACCGTTCGGTAACTTTGTAATGTGTGATCGCATCCCGTCCGCCACGTCGAGCAATCATCATTTTTTGACGATTGGCTGTACTGCGCGCAATCGGCGCATCGACATGCCCGAAAGCAGGCATTGGAATTTTCCAGACCAGCGCCTTGTAGACGCGGCTTAAACTGCGATCGGATAATTGTGCCGACAATCCCTGATGCGCGGCGTCGGATTTCGCGACCACCATCAGGCCGGTCGTATCCTTGTCCAGCCTGTGCACGATACCCGGGCGCAACACGCCGCCAATCCCCGACAGGCTGTCCCCGCAATGATAGAGCAGCGCATTAACCAAAGTGCCGGATGGATTCCCCGCCCCCGGATGCACCACCAGCCCCGCCTGCTTGTTAATCACCAGCAGATCGTCGTCTTCATACACGATATCCAGCGGAATATTCTCCGGCTCCGGATGATGTGGCACCGCAGCTGGAACCGCGACGCTTAAGCTGTCGCCTTCCATGATCGCGGCGGACGGATCACGGCACGGCGCACCATTGACCATCACCGCACCGTCCAGAATCAGTGCTTTCAGCCGCG
>JBGAQU010000077.1:0-12932 GCA_044220535.1 Alphaproteobacteria bacterium
AAACCACGCACAGAAACAAATCCGCCTTTTGTACGTCGGACAGCCTGTTACATGATCTGTTAGTTCTGGTTAGACAACTTCTATGTTGTATTACTTGCTATTTCTCAAATTATTCACGATGTGCAAGAACCGTATTCTGATTTTAGAAACCAGAAACAGGAACCGAGAAATTCTCGGCTCTTGTTTCCAGTCTCAATTGCCTGCCACCCAATTCTTAAGAAGTATGGTGGACCCAAGCGGGATCGAACCGCTGACCTCCTGAATGCAAATCAGGCGCTCTCCCAGCTGAGCTATGGGCCCTTAGAAGGTGGTGGGCCAGGGCAGACTTGAACTGCCGACCCCACGCTTATCAAGCGTGTGCTCTAACCAACTGAGCTACTAGCCCGTTCTGGAGGCCTTAAAACGATTCAACCAAAAATGGCTGATACGGAACTTGATCTATAGGAAAGAAGAGATGCGCCGGCAGCAGGAATGTTTAGCCAATCCGAAGATTAGCAGATCGCCAGGATCATCCTTAGAAAGGAGGTGATCCAGCCGCAGGTTCCCCTACGGCTACCTTGTTACGACTTCGTCCCAGTCACTGACCCTACCGTGGTCGCCTGCCTCCTTGCGGTTAGCGCAGCGCCTTCAGGTAGAACCAACTCCCATGACGTGACGGGCGGTGTGTACAAGACCCGGGAACGTATTCACCGTGGCATGCTGATCCACGATTACTAGCGATTCCAACTTCATGCACTCGAGTTGCAGAGTACAATCCGAACTGAGATAGCTTTTGAGGATTTGCTTGGCATCACTGCCTCGCTGCCCACTGTCACTACCATTGTAGCACGTTTGTAGCCCTACGCGTAAGGGCCATGATGACTTGACGTCGTCCCCACCTTCCTCCGGCTTATCACCGGCAGTCTCATTAGAGTGCCCAACTGAATGATGGCAACTAACAATAAGGGTTGCGCTCGTTGCGGGACTTAACCCAACATCTCACGACACGAGCTGACGACAGCCATGCAGCACCTGTATCCAAGCCAGCCGAACTGAAGAAATCCATCTCTGGAAATCATACTTGGTATGTCAAGCGTAGGTAAGGTTCTTCGCGTTGCGTCGAATTAAACAACATGCTCCACCGCTTGTGCGGGTCCCCGTCAATTCCTTTGAGTTTTAACCTTGCGGCCGTACTCCCCAGGCGGTATGCTTAATCCGTTAGGTGCGTCACTGAAAGCCTAAGACTTCCAGCAACTAGCATACATCGTTTACGGCGTGGACTACCAGGGTATCTAATCCTGTTTGATCCCCACGCTTTCGTGCCTCAGCGTCAATGCCTGTCCAGTTAGTCGCCTTCGCCACTGGTGTTCCTCCGAATATCTGCGAATTTCACCTCTACACTCGGAATTCCACTAACCTCTCCAGGATTCTAGCTCTGCAGTCTCAAAAGCAATTCTGAGGTTAAGCCCCAGGCTTTCACTTCTGACTTACAAAGCCGCCTACGCACGCTTTACGCCCAGTAATTCCGAACAACGCTCGCTCCCCTCGTATTACCGCGGCTGCTGGCACGAAGTTAGCCGGAGCTTTTTCTGATGTTACCGTCATCATCTTCACATCTAAAAGAGCTTTACAACCCGAAGGCCTTCATCACTCACGCGGCATGGCTGGATCAGAGTTTCCTCCATTGTCCAATATTCCTTACTGCTGCCTCCCGTAGGAGTCTGGGCCGTGTCTCAGTCCCAGTGTGGCTGGTCATCCTCTCAGACCAGCTATGGATCGTCGCCTTGGTGAGCCATTACCTCACCAACTAGCTAATCCAACGCGGGCTAATCCCTGACCGATAAATCTTTGGTCCGTAGACATTATGCGGTATTAGCGTCCGTTTCCAGACGTTGTTCCGCAGTCAGGGGCATATTCCCACGCGTTACTCACCCGTGCGCCACTCCCCTTGCGGGGCGTTCGACTTGCATGTATTAGGCCTGCCGCCAGCGTTCGTTCTGAGCCAGGATCAAACTCTCAAGTTTGATCTCATCTGACAAAGTTTTTTGGAATTGTCTTTGACAGACGTTAAAGTTTGTCAAGGACCTGCTGTACTATATTGCGTCACGTAAAGTATACGCATTTGACAACAGATCCATTTTACAATGATCCCAACGGTCCATATCAGACCTGCTGCCTGCGTATCTCTTCTTTCACCACGATGTTCAAGAACCGTTTGCGAACCCAGCCGACATAGTCAGCATTGAGCCGCAAAAAAGTTGGCTTAACGCCAACCGCCACTATTGAAGTGAATAAGGCCAATCTAATGCAGTCCGGCCTGATCGTCAATAGTAATCTGCATCAATTTCAAAAAGCTTTGGAACCGTGCAGACCCGGAGTTTGTTTAGGCTTTTCAGCCGATACGCCCTGCCGAGGTCGCTTTGTATATATTGACCGCCCCATCCTGTCAAACATCTTTTTCATCTTTTTTTAATATTTATCGATTTTTCTTCAAAATCCCGCCAATCCAATACTTAGGGCGAGGGCGGGCTGTGAATAACTGGTTGCAAGGATGGGACAGAAACCCCATTCATGAGAGCTGCATTTAATGATCGCCCATGAAAATGCAGTTCGATATCGGCATGAGCCTTTTGAAAAGCCTGTAATTCCAAAGTTTGTTGCTCATAAAACCCTTTATCGGCAACAAAATCCCCGCGACCGGTTCTTACAAGGACTTGTGAAGGATTTTCGGGCAGCGACCCATCCGCATAGGTCACGCTGCTGTCCACGCCATAAAACTCGAAATTTTTATGCTTCAGGCTGGCAAAAACGGCCAGTGCCGCTGTCGCCGCCGTGCTGCCAATCCCTAAGGAATTATCATGGCCGTAGTGCTGCGGCACATATGCATTGAATACAACGACGGGCGCGCTCGCGGCCTTGATCTTTGCTACAATCGAAGGGTCTGCCTGCGCCGCGACGATATAGGTGATATCTTCGCGAGGTTCGATCGCATCCGCCATGCCTGCACCGGCAAAACCGATCACCACGTAATCGATGTCTGTCAGCCGTCCGTCATTGATCATGCGGTGCGCGCTGCCCGCCACCACTTTGATCACGTCATTCCTTGAATTTAAATCTTCAAGAACGGTACCCTGATTTTTCCCAGGATTTTGAAGCGTGGAGCCCATGCCGATAATGACAACCGAACGCGTATTCCCTGACAGGCCCGGAAGACTGGCCGGGTTTAAAAACGGCACGCCCATCTGCCTGACTTTTCTCGCGTTTTCCCGCCCGGTATTGACGATATCAAGCAAACGCTTGGTATCGGGATGCGGCGGCAGTTCGGAAAAGGTCACGGTCATCGATCAAAATCCATGTTTAAGAGTGAAGCTGGATTTATATAATAATATGGCAAAGAAGTAAATCGCTGTTTTTACAATAAACCCAACCCCAGCAGATCCCGCTCCATCTCTGGCGACGCCGCCTCATCCCGCTCCCCGAACACGAACCGTCCCCGGTCCGGCGGCGCCTGGTCGCCTGCCAGGTACCGCCAGCCCTGAAACGCCTTGCGCGGCACGGCGACAGTGCGGATCAGTTCGGGGTCGAGGATGATCAGCCAGGACGGTATGTCTTCATCCTTGTCCGGCTCGAACCCCACAATCCGCTGGCGCACCAGGATATGGTTTTTGATCACCCAGTACATGGATCCTTTCGCGCAAACCTCTTCATGCTGAAGGGGCCTGCGGCGCGTCCAGCCGATCGTTGCCTTACGCCCGTGATAATCAAACAGGCGGTTTTTCTGCCAAAGATGCAGGTCATCAATGCTGTCGGCACCGACACACAGTTTGATAATGTTTTTTGTCATGGGCATGAAATATAGACTCTTCCGTGCAGGAAGAAAGCCTATTTGCCAACCGGAACAGGGCGTTTCTGCTCAACAATACGCATGCTAGGCTCAAAAATTTGACCCATATCGCGGATCAGCTGGGCCGCACGGCCCAGATCGCCCGCGCCTGCCGCCGCCTGGATATAATGCGCCAGCTGCGCGATCTCTCTCAGGCCGATCATCGCACTCATACTTTTCAGGTCGTGCGCGGCCAGCGTCATGACTTCAGTGTCATCAGGCATGGTTTTTAAAACGTCATAAAGACGTCTTACTTCCTTGATGCCTTCATCGAAGAAATGACACGCATATTCAAGGCCCAGGTCTTTTTCAAGGCTGTGCAGGCTGACCATGATATTGTCTTCGGAAAGACCATGATCAGCTTCATCCATTTCTTTTTTCTGCACAGCATGACGCGCAATGGCCTGCCCCATCGCCGCCGCATCCACCGGCTTGCCGACATGGTCCACCATGCCTGCCTGCAGGCATCGTTCAATATCCGCAGGCAGCGTATTGGCGGTCAGCGCGACAATCGGGATTTCCCTGTACCGTGCGCCTAGCATGCGGATGTCGCGCGTGGTTTCCAGCCCGTCTTTACCGGGCATCTGCACATCCATGAAAATCAGGTCATACCGGAATGGATAGCCTTTGACGGCCTCGATCGCCTCATCGCCGCTTTCCGCCAGCGTTACCCTGTGACCGAGCCGTTCCAGCATGCCTTTCGCCACCTGCCGGTTAATATGGTTGTCATCCACCAGAAGGACATTCAGTGAATAATTCACCTTCTCATAGGAGATATGACGGTTCTCCGGTTGATAAGCGCCCGCGGCGTCCTCAACGTTTTTCAATGGCGCTTCAAACCAGAACAGGCTGCCTTCGCCGGGCGCGCTTTCCAGTCCGATCTTGCCTTCCAGAAGCGTAATGATCCGCTTGCAGATCGCAAGCCCCAGCCCCGTTCCGCCATACAAACGTGCGGTGGAGGAATCGGCCTGGGAAAATTCCTTGAACAGCAATCCCTGCGTTGCCTTGTCGATGCCGGGCCCTGTATCCGCCACCTCTCCCCGCAACGCCCCGGATTTGTTGACGGAAAGGCTGATGACGATCGATCCGGTCTCCGTGAATTTAATGGCGTTCGTCACCAGGTTCAGGATCACCTGACGCAAACGCAACGGATCGCTGCACACAATATGGGGAACATTGCCGTCCACCCTGTATTCCATGCGCAGGTTTTTTTCTTCCGCCCTAGGCCGGGTCAGGTCGGTCACGCCCTTGATCAGATGGCGCGGGTTGAAGGACAGCATTTCAACCGACAGCTTCCCGGATTCCAGCTTTGAAAAATCCAATATGTCGTTCATCATTGTCTGCAACACGGTGCCCGAATAATCGATCGTATCGACATATTCGGATTGTTCCTTGGTCAGACGCGTATCTTTCAGCAATGTCGCCAGGCCAATAATACCGTTCAGCGGCGTGCGGATTTCGTGGCTGACCATGGCCAGAAACGCCGATTTGGCGCGGTTCGCCATTTGCAGGCTGTCCAATGCTTCGGCCAGTTCGTTTTTCTGGCGAAACAGCGTCCGTGCCGTTGCATTGATTTTGAACGCCAGCCTGACGATAAACAGGATCGCCAGCGGCAATAAAAGCCCGACCGCATTGTTGACCGGTCCGCCAAGCCCGAACATCATTGCAAACATCACCAGGGCTTTAGGCACGATCTCCATGAAATAGAATGGCAGGAACGGCCCGCTGGTTGCGGCGTTCACCGCCATGGTGACGATCAGCATGATAAACGGGATGTAGACTGTCGTCGGCTCCGCTTCGTCCCAGCCCCATAACAACACGGACGACCACGCGATGATAAAGATCAGCCGCGGCACGCCCAGCATCCACAGCCATGTATGCATGGCCTCCGGCACGATCGGCATGGCCTTTTCAAACCGTGCGTAAATACGGGCCGACACAACCGATGTCGTGACCGTCACCAGCAGCCACAGCCCTATAAACCAGTGCGGTGACCATTGCGCCAGAATGCCCGCGCAGGCAAAGCACACGAACACCACCAGAAACCGGTTCGCCATATGGTTCGCCACATACAGCGCCAGCATCTGGACCTGCAAGGTACGATCGTCCGGGATCAGAAGTTTTTTAAGGCGGGATAAATTCATGGCCCTGAAGGCTTAAAGGTTACAGGCGTAGGTTTCAACACATTCATGATACACAAAAATCCTTCCCGAAACGTTATTTGACAGATTGATGCGCTGTGCCATAGGCCCCCGTTTAACCATTTGTATTTTCAGGATTCAAAAGCTTTAACGGCTATAGTATAGTTGTCGGAATTATTGACTTTCCCACCTCCCTCCGGCCTTTTCATGCGCATTTCGCGGTTCCTGCTGATTTCCTGTGTCGCTGTGTCGTGCCTCGGCACGGCCGCTTCGCTGCGCGCGGAAACGGAAACCAACGCCTGGCGCGGCTTTGAACTGCCGGAAACCGATCCCGCCACCTCCGCGGATCAGGGCCTGCCCGCGCCCATAGGCGCGGCTGAAAACGACGATGCCCTGCCCCGGATTGCGGAATCCAAGCTGCAGCCCCGCCCTTACGGCAAAAAGGCGCCTCCGCCCGTGCCGGACGAAGCGGATCAACCGGAAAAACCGGCCTTGTCCCGCCTGGAAGACGCCTATGCAGGCCGCATCGTCGACCAGCTGGAACAGTTTGGATACGGCCTGTTTGACCCCGCACAGAAAACGGCGCAGGACGAAGACGCCCGCCCAGGCATCCCCGGCGGCGCGGCGCAGGACGATTTCCTGCTGTCCTCCGGCGACCGTCTCTCCGTCACCCTGCGCGGCCAGACCAACAGCGATAAAACCTACGCCATCGACAGCCAGGGCAAGCTTCTGGTGGAGGATCTGCCGCCCGTCTCCGCCGCGGGCATGACTTTGGGGCAGGTTCGCGATGCATTAAAAGCCGCAGCAGGCGACCGCCCCAACACCGAACTTTTCGTTTCGCTCGACAGCGTGCGGCAGATCGATATCCTGATCGTCGGCCATGTCCGCAAACCTGGCCGCCAGACCCTGACCGTGTTCAACACCGTTCTGGACGCGCTGGAACGTGCCGACGGCATCGACAAAACCGGATCCCTGCGTCAGGTGAAACTGGTGCGCGACGGGCGCAGCACGCTGATCGATCTTTATGGCCTGCTGGTGTCCGGCAGCACGGCGATGGATTTATCCTTGCGCGATGGCGACCGCATCATCGTCCCGCCCATCGGCTCCACCGTCGCCATCGCGGGCGCGGTCAAACGCCCCGGCATCTACGAACTGCCCTACAGCCTGCACGGCCTGCCGGGCGTATCCTCCGCCAATGAACGCAAACTCAGCCTGCAGGATATGATCGATCTCGGCGGCGGCCTGCTGACCCCGGGTGATTTACGCTATATTCGCATCACCCCTACAGCCGACGGCAAGGACGAGGTGCAAAATATCGCCGACGGCTACGCCCCGCAATTCGGCGACGGCGATATTTTGTCCGTCTCCGCCGCAAAGGAAAAACGCAGCGATACCGTCGAACTCGCGGGCGAAGTCCGCAAGCCCGGCATGCACGCCCTCTCCAAAGTCCCATTGCTTTCAGCACTGCTCGACAGCGACCGTGTTCTAGGTCCCGACATCTATCCGCTAATCGGCATCATCGACCGCGAAAACGGCGACCAGCTCTCCCGCCAGACCATCGTTTTCCCGCCGCTTCAGGTCATCAAGGGTAAATTCGACCAATCCCTGCAAGATGGCGATATCGTCCGCCTGTTCTCCCGCAAGCAGATCGAGGCGCTGCAAAAGGGCGCGCCGCCCGCTCAGGAAACAGGGTCTATCGATATGGACGATCATGGCCCGCTCACCGATCCCGTCCTGATCGGCGCGCTGAAGGAACATTCCGTCTTCGTCCGCGGCGCGGTGCGCAAACCCGGCCAGTGGCCGGTCGCCCAAGGCACGGGCATGGACAGCGTGATCGCCGCTGCAGGCGGCATGACGCTGGAGGCCAGCCCCCAGAATGTTGAAGTCACCTCTGCCTCCATGAATGACGGCGCGCAGAAAGACAGCGGCGGCCCGCGCCGCGCCAGCGTCGACCTGACCGCAACCGACCCGTCCTCCATCATCCTCAGCCCCGGCGACTCCCTCCGCATCAACCAGAAATTCCGCAAGCTGGAGGAAAATTCCGTCCTGATCGCGGGCCAGGTCGCACGCCCCGGCCGGTACGACCTGATGCCAGGCGACCACCTCTCCGACCTTCTGCAACGCGCGGGCGGCGTCACCAATGAAGCCTATCCGCAAGGCGCCATCTTCAGCCGCATGAGCGAACGCAAGGCGGAGGAACAGCGCTTCCGCACCGAAGCGCGCAACCTCGAAACCCGCCTCGCCGCCTCCATGCAGGATAAAAGCGACAAGGCCCCCAGCGCCGACCAGATCGGCGCGGTTGAACAGTTGATCGGCCAGTTGAAAAACGCGGAAGGCGTCGGCCGCATTACGGTGGAGGCCGATCCCGACGCCCTCGCCACCGACCCGGCGGTCGATATCCTTCTCGAAGGCGGCGACCGCGTTTATATTCCGCAGCGCCCCCTCACCGTCCGCGTCGCCGGCGAAGTCCTGTCCCCCGCCAGCCTGCAGTTCAGGAAGGATAAGGACGCAAAGGATTATGTGATGGAAGCGGGCGGCATGACCTATAACGCCGATGACGACCGCGCCTTCGTCCTCTACCCCGATGGCAGCGCCCAGCCTTTAACCGTCAGCAGCTGGTCCCACAACGCCGTCTTTATCCCGCCCGGCTCCACCATCGACGTCCCGCGCTACCCCAAACCCTTCGACTTCCTGGAAACCGCGAGAGACGTCACGCAGATCCTGAGCAATCTGGCGGTTACAGGTATTTTTATCGGCGATATACGGGATAATTGACCTTTTGCCGTGCTGAATACAACCGCAGCGGCCACTATAATCTGGCTCCTGCCCGCAATCTTTGGTACATTGAAAAGATTGCAATAATACGAAGCCGTATCTTATGCCCGTCGTTTTCTCTATCGTCACCGTCACGAAAAACAATCTGAAAGGCCTGAAACGCACCCATAAAAGCCTGGGCGCGCAGACCTGCCGTGACTTTGAATGGATCGTGGTGGACAGCGCGTCGAAGGACGGCACGCTCGATTACTTGAGCCAGAGCCGCGCCATCTGGGTCTCCGAACCCGATAAGGGCATTTACGACGCCATGAACAAGGCCATCCCCGAGGCGACCGGGCAATATGTCCTGTTCCTGAACGCGGGCGACCTGCTGGCCGGCCCCTGGGTGCTGGACCGCCTCTACCGCGCTTTAACCGAACACAGAAAAGCTCCCGATTTCATTTATGGCGACAGTTATGAAACCCGCACCGGCCAGCCGCCCGCCACCAAAAAGGCGCGCAGCCATAAACAGTACCGCCGCGGCATGTTCACCCATCACCAGGCCATGCTTTACCGCCGCGAACGCCTGCAGAAAATGAAATACAACCGCGTCTATCGCATCGCCGCCGATTACGACCTGACCTGCCGCTTCCTGCGTTTAAAAAAGCTCCGCGTCCGCTACGTGCCGCTGGCCCTGTGCATTTATGAATCCGGCGGCGTGTCGCAAAAACAGGCGGAGCTGGGACGGAAGGAACAATCCATCATCCGCAAGCGCCTGCGCCTGTGCGACCCCGTCACCAATTTCCTGATCACCGCGCAGCAGCAGATCGCCTGGCGTTTAAGGCAAAAATACCCCAAGTTTTACCACAACATCAAGGCGATGAAGGCGTAGGCGCGTTCTGCCAATAGGGTGTTGAAGACGCATTGGCATTGCTGATCAGCTCTTTTTCGGCATCCGGCAACTGGGCTGCCTTTTCCTGTACATATCGTACCATGCCGCCAAAGCCAGCTTCATCATTAGGCATTTGTTTCAGCAATCCGGCAATCAGGCTGGGTGACAAATCGGTGATCCTTGATATCCGGGCAATCTTGTCACCGTAATATCGTTCGACTTCAAGGTCGATCATGTCCTGTTCATGATCAGAAACCGCAAAATTTTGTACCAAACGACCTATAAGCGAAGCAAGAGACATACCAGTTATCCTTATTCAATTCACCTCAACTATACCTCTATAAATATTACTATTTTCTAAAATTTTGCATGTGATATCAGGCGGTAATATCGATATCGGTCAGCAGCAAGCCTTAAACCATTGAATCCATCAAGAAAACCAAGCCTTAAAAAATAACTATGTAAAAATGCAATATGGGACCGGAGAGGCATTATGCGGAACATCCTTTTCAGAACCTGCCGCACTTTCACCGGATCTTCCGGCCACGCCCCGCGCGTATTCATCCCCGCTTCCCAGGCTGCATACCGCCTGTGCCGCGCCAGCCATTCTTCCGGGCTTCCATAGGCGTCATGCAGCATCCAGGATTTCAACTGTCCAATTTTTACGTCTCGCCCCGTACACGGCACTGGCTGATAATGCCCCTCCATCTCCCCCATGCCCGGAAGACCTAAATCATTCACAACCGGGAATTCAAAACGCCTGCGGTCGAGCAGCGCCAGCTTGTTATTCACCAATCCGAAACGCTGTGTCCGCCCGTTCAGGACGTACCGGCCCGGTACAAAATAGCCGTCGCAATCCGGATGGCCCTTCGCAAACAATGCACGGATATCCTCAACCATTTTTTCTGTAACGATTTCATCAGCATCCACAAAGAAGATCCAGTCATGCCGTAACGCCAAATGGTCGAGACACCATTGACGTTTTTTGGGATACGCCCCGTTCCATTTATAGGGAATGACCGTCGCGCCACACCCCTGTGCTATATCCTGCGTCCCATCCGTGCTGCCTGAGTCAACGACAATGATTTCATCAAAAGCTTTGAGCGCATCGATACATTTATCGATACGTTTCGCCTCGTTTTTTGTAGCAATAATCACGCTGACAGGCAGGGCCATCATGGTGCGGACAAGGCCCGGCGCACGCCAAACACCGCCGCGCCCAAAATCATCCCACACATCAGGAACACCGGTAGCACCAGCGCCTTGCGCGGCCAGGACGGGCGGCTGACGACCGATGGCTTTTCCGCCAGCCGCGCCGCATAAGGCTCATCAATCGCCAGCACCGTGCGGATCTGTTCCTGCTCCATCAACAGTGACGTCAGCGACCGACGGTAATCGGCGTTGGATGTGGTGGACAGCGTATGTTTCAGCCATTCAATCCGTTTATCCGCTTTCGCCCGCACATCGTCGCGGATCATATCGTCCGTCGCCTGATAGAGCGCCTGCAGAAAATCCTGCGCAAACGCGCGGTCCGGATGGTTGTAAACCACACGGCGCAAGGCGGTCCCGCCCACCGGCTCGATCTCCACCCGCTTTTGCAGATACCGCGCCATATCTTCTGCCGTTTCCGGCATACGGCTATGACCCAGGCGGAAATATTTGTCCCGCGCCACGCCTGCGCGGATCGACGGATCCTGCATCAGCCGCCCTGCCACGCTCGCCTCCCGCGCCACCGCTTCGAACAGCACGAAATCCGCGGCATCCCCCGCGTTGAAGCCTTTCAGCATATATTCAGTCGCAAGGCTTGTATGCGCGGCAGCTGGCCCGCCGAGATCGGGCGTCCCCGCCCGCGTCGTCGGCGCCACGATCATCAGGCCGCGGTAATGCGGCACCGCCAGTGTCAGAAATAAAAACCCGGCCAGAACGCCGAACAACCCGCCCAGAACCAGGAACCACCGCGCCTGCCACCCTGTTTTCAGCGTATCGGCCAGCGTCGGTTCGCCCCTGTATACGGCAACGGACGCGGCCATGGATCAGGCCGCCCTGTCGCTGCGCGTATCCGCGGCGGCTTTGGCCTGGGCAATCGCAACGCTCGCCTTCACCGGCATTTTGATCGCGGGACCCAGAACGGATTGCGCCCGCTCCACCCAGGCGCGGATCGATTCCGCCGCCAGGAACAGGCTGCCTGCCTGGCTGGACCCATATTGCGCGGCGAACCAGACATCGCCGTCTTCGCGAAAGCGCTGGATCGTCGCGGCCAAAAGCTGCGCATCGCCCTGCGGCACCACGGTACCCGCGTTGAAATCCAGGATCACCTTGCCCGCCTCGCTATGCTCCGGCCCCACCAGGATACAAGGCCGCCCGGCCGCCAGCGCCGAATATAATTTGCAGGGCACAAGCAACCCCGCCGCATCATGCCGCATGGTCACCAGATGCACATCGCCGCTTTGCATCAGCGCGCGCAGGGAGCTGTTCGGCTGCCACGGCAGCAGCTTGATATTGTCCAGCCCGCGCCGCACACGCTCCGCCGCCAGCCGCTCGAATTGCGGCCCGTTGCCCACGAATACGAATTCAATATCCCGATGCGTCTTCTGCAGGATTTGCGCCGCGCCCAGCACCGTTTCGATCGGATGCGCGCGGCCCAGCGTCCCGGCATACAGCACGCGGAATTTCATGTCGTTTGCGTCGCGATACAAATTTTGCGGCGCCTTGCCCGGCGGCGATTGCATCATGGGATGCATGGTCGGCGTTTCAGCCGCCGCTTCATACCCATCCGCCAGTTCGCGGTCCGGCCAGTTGGGGATCACCGAGATCGTCCGCGCGTCCAGGCCACGATGGATCAGCGCCCGCGCCATGCAGCGCCCGACCACGATCACGCGTTCACATTTTTTCATCGCCCGGCGGCTGAGTTTCGTCAGGAATTCATTCGCCCATTCAGGCAGGTCGTACCCCAGCACCGGCATCAATTCCGGATACAGGTCCTGGCACCAGTGCAGATGCTGTGATTTTTTACGCGACGCGATCATCGCCCCCGCCACAACCAGCATCGGCGGGTCGGTCATGGTGACGATCAGGTCATGCCGGGGCAGGCGCATCCCTTTGATCAAAAGCCGTGTCCAGGCGTTGAAATACGCCACCATGGTCTTGCGGCCGATTTTGGCCTTCACCCGGTGCAGCGTCACCTCGCCGTCTTTTTCCTGCCCGCCGCGCCTTCCCGTGGTCAGAACGGAAACATCCCAGCCTTGCGCCGCGAAGCCCTGCGCCAGATCGCGCAGCATCCGTC
>JBGAQU010000078.1:0-12746 GCA_044220535.1 Alphaproteobacteria bacterium
GCCGACGCGGGTGCTGGGCAAGGAAGATCCGCCCGGCCCAATTTCCATGGTCATGGATTACGGCCAGTACCAGAACACAGAATCAGGCCCTGTCCGCAACACCGGCAATCCGCTGGATGTCGCCATTCAGGGCGATGGCTGGTTCGGCGTGCAGACGGCAAACGGCCTTCGCTACACCCGCGCGGGCAATTTCACCATGAACGCCGATGGCGATTTGATCACCAGTAACGGCGACAAGGTCGCGGGATCGGGCGGCGGCGCCATCACCATCCCTTCGGGCGCAAAAGAAATTCGCATTGCCGAAGACGGCACCGTCTCCACTGAACAGGGTGGTGTCGGCAATTTAATGGTCGTCGGATTTACCAACGACCAGGCAATGGTCCGCGAAGGCGACGGCCTCTACAACACCAGCGAACAGGGCGTGCCCGTAACGCAGTCACGCGTGATGCAGGGCATGCTGGAAGGCTCCAACGTGCAGCCGGTTCTTGAAATGACACGCATGATCGAAGTGTCCCGCGCCTATCAGGCGACACAGCGGATGATGCAGGACGAACACGACCGCCAGCGCACGATGATCCAGCGCCTGACGCAAAACGGATAATGAGATAGAAGGAGAAGTTTCATGAGATCACTCGATATCGGCGCCACCGGCATGCTGGCACAGCAGACCAATGTGGACGTTATTTCCAACAACATCGCGAACATGACCACGACCGGCTATAAACGCCAGCGCGCGGATTTCAAGGATCTGATGTACCAGAACATCGACCGCCCCGGCGCGCAATCCTCCGATGCCGGCACGCATTTGCCTTCGGGTCTGCAGCTTGGCCTGGGCGTGAAAGTCGGCGCGGTCTACCGCTTGAATGAACAGGGCACGATCCAGATGACGGACAACCCGCTCGACCTCCCCCTGAACGGCGAAGGCTTTTTCCAGGTCGATCTGCCGGACGGCACCACCGCCTATACACGCTCCGGCGTCATGCAGGTGAATGAAAACGGCGAACTGGTCACTAGCCAGGGTTTCTTGCTAAACCCGTCCATCGTCGTCCCCAACAACGCGACATCCGTCGATATCAACGACAACGGCGAAGTGCTGGCCAAAGTGCAGGGCCAGGTCGCACTCGTCAATCTGGGCCAGATCCAATTGGCGAAATTCGTCAACCCGACCGGCCTCGAAGCCATCGGCAACAACCTGCTGGTAGAAAGTGAATCCTCCGGCACGCCGAATGTCGGCAATCCGGGCCAGGACGGTTTTGCCTCCATCCGCCAGGGCGCCATTGAAAATTCCAACGTGGACGTAGTGGAAGAGATCACCCAGATGATCACCGCACAGCGCGCTTACGAAATGAACTCCAAGATCATCAGCACCAGCGATGAAATGCTGCAGACCGTAACGCAACTGAGATAAGGAAGAAACCCATGATCATCTCGTACCGTGACGTAAAAATCGCTTTCAGGCTTGCGGTCCTTCTGCTGGGCATCGCCATGGGTTTTATCGCCCTGCTCGCCTGCGCCAGCATCGCGGATGCCGCGACGCTGAAATCCGAAGCGGTTTTGTCCGGTAATGTCCTGACCGCGGGTGATTTGTTCGAAGGCCTGGATAAAGAAAAATCAGCCTACACGCTTGGTCCTGCCCCGCAGCCCGGCCAGACCATGACATTGAACACCGTCACGCTGATGCAGGTCGCGGCCAAGCTGAACTTCGACTGGAAACCGCAGAGCATGTCGGACTCGATCAATGTCCGCAGCGCGTCCGTTATCGTGGATGAAGAAACCATCCGCGCCGCGCTGACCACTAAATTGCAGGAACAGGGCGTCGCAGGACACTTCAACGTCACCCTGTTGAACTCCCCGAAACTGGTGCTCGGCCAGGATAAACCGCCGACGGCTGAAGTCGTCAGCATCGCATTCCATGCCGAATCCAACCGCTTTGAAGCGACACTGGCCGGTCCCAGCGCCCAAAACCCCGAAGCCAAAATCTCCGTCACCGGCCGCGTCGACCATATGATGTCGATGCCTGTCCTGAAACATGCGGTGCGCAGCGGTGAAATCGTCCGCGCCGACAATATCGACTGGCTTGAAGTCCCGGCCAAGGCGGTCTTGCCGAACAATATCATGGAGGCCGACCAGCTGATCGGCAAAACCCCCCGCCGTGTGCTGATCGCCGGGCAGCCCATCCGCAACAGCGAAGTGATCCAGCCTTTAATGGTCAGCCGCGGCGAAGCCGTGACGATCGTCTACGAAAAAGGCCCGATCATGGTCACCGCGAAAGGCAAGGCGCTGGAAGACGGCAGTCGGGGATCCCTGATCCGCGTCGTCAACAGCGCCAGCGAACGGTCAATCGATGCCACGGTCAGCGATGACGGCATGGTTACGGTCACAGAATAATGGAGATGAATATGACAGTATACATGCATAACAGCCACAACCACAGCCGTCATCCCGGCGAAGGCCGGGACCCATGCGATGGTTCTGCTATGCACAAACGGCAAAAATTTTTCTCCGTTGGTGAAGTCCCAACCAGTGCATGGATCCCGGCCTTCGCCGGGATGACGAAACGCTTGACAATCCTGCTTACCTGCTGCGCCCTCACCGCCTGCGGCGCGGGTGAAAGATTGTCCAATATCGGCAAGCCTCCGGAGATGGCGCAGATCGTCAATCCGCAGCTGCAACAGGATTACAGGCCTGTCACCATGCCGATGCCGTCGCCAAAATTCGCGGCCCGCTCTCCCAATTCCCTGTGGGATACCAACCGCAACAGCTTTTTTAAGGATCAGCGCGCGGCCGATATCGGCGATGTCCTGACCGTCAACGTCACGATTGATGATAAAGCACAGCTGGACAACGAAAGCGAGCGCACCCGCGCCTCTTCAGAAAGCGCAGGCCTGCCAAAACTGTTCGGCGGTGAAACGAAACTGGGTCAGGTCTTTTCCGAAGCCGTCGACCCCACCAGCCTTGTCGACGCCAGTGCGGATTCCGCCCATAAAGGCTCAGGCAGCATCGATCGCAAGGAAAAAATCAATGTGAAACTGGCCGCCGTCGTTACGCAGATCCTGCCCAACGGCAATTTCGTGATCAGCGGCAAGCAGGAAATCCGCATCAACTTTGAAAAACGCATCCTGCAGGTCATGGGCATCATCCGTCCGCAGGATATCTCCATCGCCAACGCCATCGATTACGACCAGATTGCCGAAGCGCGCATCGTCTACGGCGGCGAAGGCCAGATCACCGATGTCCAGCAGCCGCGCTATGGCCAGCAGGCTTTCGATGTGCTGATGCCGTTCTAACCCCTTTACCCACCCGCGATAAAACTTAACGGCCCCAGAACGGGGCCGTTTTTTTTAAAACGTATGCGGCAACCGCATCAGCTGGTCGCAACCAGCCCTTTCATATTCACCCAAAGCAGGCCGTTGCAATAATAGAACGACGAAGCCGTATATTGTATTTCCGCTTCCTTGGTGCATACAGACAGAGTCGGAATTCCCGCGACATAGGTCCATGACGATCCGTCGCAGGTTTTATACGTCGACAAAAGCGTATCATAATCCATCTGTCCTGCCGTGGTGCAGGCACCGCCTGGCAAGCCAATGCTGAATGAATACCATTGTACACCGTCAAAAAACTGCATTCTTCCAGTCGTTGTGTTGTAGTCCAGCGTACCCGCCGTCGCCGCTTGCGCCAGCGACGGCATCATCGCCAGGAAAACAAACATCGCCGATAAAATGATCCGTTTCATTGCATGCCCCTATAATCTCAGGGCAATACATCGCAATATAGGTACCACCATCCCGATGCATGGCTGATCGCTATAAACCTATGGTTATAGCAATATCAAAAGTATGTGTTGTTGCAGTCTGCAAAAACATTGCATTTCAAATGGTGAATTCAGGTTTCCAGTGTATGCGGATTAATCGTCGCGATGGGTCTTTTCCAGACGCTCATGCCGTTCCTGCGCTTCGATGCTCAGGGTGGCGACCGGGCGGGCTTCCAGGCGTGCGACGCTGATCGGTTCACCGGTTTCCTCGCAATACCCGAACTCTCCCTGCTCAATCCGGATCAACGCTTCGTTGATCTTGGAGATCAGCTTACGCTCACGGTCGCGAGTGCGCAGTTCAAGGGCATGATCGGTTTCCGCAGAGGCGCGGTCGGCCAGATCCGGCTTCTGCAATTCGGTGGCCTGAAGCGTCTGCTGGATGGTTTCAGCCGATTCACGGACCAGCTCTTCGCGCCATTTCACCAGTTTCTGGCGGAAATATTCCAGCATGACCGGATTCATAAACCCGCCCTTATCCTTCGAAGGATCGTATTTCGCGGGGATTATGGGGGCGCCTGTGTTCACTGCTTTGGCCATCGCTACACTATTCCTTACAAAACCTAATGGTATCAATTGGAAACGGGAAAAATATAGGGAGTCATCACCGCCAAGGCAAGCCGGAATCCCGTATTCAGGCCGTATTATCCAGGGCCATCCGCATCTTGGCGATCTCGATCTGCGCCCTTAAATCAATTTCATCAAGGATTGCAGTCAGTTGCGGGTCCATGATCTTTTCACGGTGCAACGCTACAACGTCGGCGATATCCAGCACATGCCCCACGGTCAAATTGCCGGTCAGCAGCGCCATACGGATTTTGTCCAGCTCGCTTAAAAGCCCGTCCGCCCGCACTTTCATGCGTTTCCTGGCGGCCCGCTCGGTCGGGCTTTCCGCACCCTGCAGGGCCAGCAGCGTATCGATCCCGGCGATGGATTGCGAAGACGCGGCAGCCGCGCTTTCCTGCGCGCCGCCCGTCACCATGGCCCCGAACGACCCATCCCCGCCGACCTTGTCTTTCTTGCTGGCCGCGCCTGCGGCCTGGGTTCTATTGGGACCTTCGATCTTCATAGTGAAATCCTGACATAAATTATAAGCTGACTCTTATTATACCCTGTTTCATAAGGGATGGGTCAAGGCAGGCAAATTTTGCCTCTTCTTTTTTGATAAGCAGATAATTCTTTTCTTTCAGTATTTTAGAGCCAAAGGATGAATTGTCTAAACTATTGATTATGAACATTATTTTTACTCATATCCCTTGGCACGCATTTCGCAAAGATATCTACGGATTAAACCGTAACCTTAGGCGAAACGCATATGTGGTCACACCCGGTTCGATGGATTGGCGCTGTTCTTCTGGCAGGCGCGCTGGCATTTACAAGCCTGGCCGCCGAAGCCAAGACCACGCGCATCAAGGACATCGTCAATATCGAAGGCGTCCGCGAAAACCAGCTGGTCGGCTACGGCCTTGTCGTCGGCCTGAATGGATCGGGCGACTCCCTGAATAATGCGCCTTTCACCAAGCAATCCTTAAGCGCCATGCTGGAACGCCTGGGCGTCAGCATTCGCGGCCAGAATTTGAATACCGGCAACGTCGCCGCCGTCATGGTCACCGCCACCCTGCCTCCTTTCTCCAATCAAGGATCGAAGATTGATATCAGTGTTTCTTCACTGGGCGATGCCACGTCCCTGCAGGGCGGCACATTATTGGTCACGCCTTTATATGGCGCTGACGGCGCGGTTTATGCCGTCGGCCAGGGCTCCGTCAACGTCGCGGGCTTTACCGCGAAAGGCGACGCCGCTACCTTCACCCGCAACATCCCGACCGCAGGCCGCGTGCCGAGCGGCGCAACTGTCGAACGCGAGATCGATTTTAAACTGGCAGACTATCAACAGATCCGCTTTGCCCTGAAAAACCCCGACTTTACCACGGCGCGCCGTATTGAGACCGCGAGAAACGGTTTCCTGTCGCAAACCGTCGCCTCCGCTGAAAATTCGGGCAGCGTAAAACTGTCCAAGCCGTCCAGCTATCCGGGCTCCATCGTTGACCTGATCACCGATGTCGAACAATTGCCTATTGAACCCGACCAGGCCGCGAAGGTCGTGATCGACGAACGCTCCGGCATTATCGTCATGGGCGCGGATGTGCGCATCTCCACCGTCGCCATCGCGCAGGGCAACCTGACCATCCGCATCACCGAAACGCCGCAGGTGTCGCAACCCAACCCCTTTGCCGAGCAAGGCCAGACCGTTGTCGTGCCGCGTACGGATGTGCAGGTCGACTCCGGCGAAAACGCAAAACTGTCCCTGCTCGATACAGGTGTCACGCTGCAGGATCTCGTCACTGGCCTGAACCGCCTGGGCGTGACGCCGCGCGATACCATCACCATCCTGCAGGCGATCAAAGCTGCCGGCGCGCTGCAAGCCGAAGTGGAGACGCTGTGATGAAAGACCTGTCCACAGCCAATACCGCAGGCCTGATCCGCGGCGCGGAAGTCGCTAAGGCACATAAAGCCGAGACAAAGGCGCTTGAGGCGAAAACACCCAACGCAAAAAAAATCGACGCGGCCGCCAAAGATTTCGAGGCCAGCTTCGTCACCGAAATGCTGAAACCCATGTTCGAAGGCATCAAGGCCGATGAACAGTTCGGCGGCGGCAAGGGCGAGGAGATTTTCAACGGCATGATGATCGACCAGTACGGCAAAATGGTCGCCGACCGCGGCGGCATAGGAATTGCAGAGATTGTTAAAGGTGAGCTTTTAAGATTACAGGAGACGAACCATGGCGCCAGTTAAAACAGCCCCGAAACCCGCAGCCAAAGCGGGATACAACACTGCTGACGCCAACCGCGCCGTGCAGGAAGCGCTGAGAACAATTGATGCCGTGCACAGCGTCTATGCGGAAGAAAATGCCGCCCTGGATGCCGCCGATACTCAAAAATTCCTGGAGATCCAGGATCGCAAGATTGAGGCTGTGCGCAAGTACCAGACGGATATCACCGAGTTGATGGCGCGCAAGGATGAAATCAAATCCCGCCTCGACCCGCGCCTGAGCCACATCCTGAAAATGAAGCAGGAAGAATTCGATGCGCTGACCCGCGAAAATCTGGAACATCTGGATCGCATGCGCAAATGCGCGGAACGCATGGGCAGGCGCATTATGCAGGCGGCGCGCGAGACCGTGAAAAAAGACACGCACGCTTATGGCGCGCAAGGCCATATGGCTCATGCCGACCGCCGCGTCTCGCTCGGCATCAACGAATCCGCTTAAGGGAAAGATCGGTTCATGGAAACAAACGTTTTCGCCACTAAGACGATCCAGGGTTCGCCCGTCACCGGCACAGGCGTCACCGCGCTGGCCGGGAAAGGCGGCATGTTCTCTGGAACGGCAGGCCTGAACTTCATGGACCTGATCATCGCGCAGCTTCAGGCAAACGGGGATCTGGCAACCACATCCACCCTGCCCGCCGGCGTCACCAACACGCTGAATACCCAGTCGGCAGATATTGCCGGGACGCCTGAACATATCGAACAACTGGCGGAGCAGGCTCTGGCCGCAATGGGCAAGGCAACGCAGCAGGCAGCGGACGGCGAACAGGTTGCCAGTACCCATGCCGATCTCGGCCTTGTCATCCTGTCCCCGCAGGACCAGAAAAAACTGCTCGCCATCCTGCAGAATTTCCTGAACGGCCAGCCCGAAGGCAGCAAACTGACCGTCGAAAGCCTGAACAACGGCATATTGAAAAAGCTGGATACCAAAGACCTCGTATCCACAAAAGAAGAAGGCGATCCCACGCTAATCATCTCCGGCCTGTCCCCGCAACAGCTGACGGACCTTTTGAAAAAGCTGCAGGAAAGCAAGGACGATCCCGCACAAACCGACCTGACCGTGGGAATTGTCCAGCTGAACCCGCCCGATATTAAAAAAGAACCCTTCTTCCAGTTGCGCGGCTCCCTCGCCCCTGTGACAGCCGATGCAGCGACGCCCACAAATCCGCAGGACAGTGTCGGTGCCGCCACAATCGAGGCGTCATCGATGACCGCACTCACTGTTGAAGACGAGGGCAAAGCAGATCCGAAAGCCAAAGGTTTCGGCGAAGTCCTTAAAATGTTTGAATCCGCGAAGAATGACAATTCCGGCAAGCTGTCCGACCATGCGGAACTGAAAGCCATGATCAAGGCGAACGGCCCGGCCAACGCTACCCTGCCCGCAACACCGCACACAACGCCCGGCACACTGACGCAAAGCATTTCCTGGGACCAGATCTATCCCGAGGGCCTCAGCCTTCAATCCGGCATGACCGGCACAATGGTCACAAACCCGGTCACTGGAACGGCGCAGATGACCAGCCTGACCTCCGGCGCGCCTGCCGCTGTTTTGCCTCATCCGGCAACACAGCAAGTGGCCAGCGCCCTGACCCGCACTATTAATGGCACCGAATCCGCGATGACCCTGCGCCTCGATCCGCCGGATCTCGGCAAGGTGTCGATCCGTATGGTGTTCGACAAGAATAAAAGCGTAAAGGCCGTTGTGACAGCAGAAAAACCCGAAACCTTCATGATGCTCCAGCGCGACTCCCACGTGCTGGAACGCTCCCTGCAGGATGCAGGCCTGGATACGAACGGGGGTTTGAGCTTCCAGCTGTCGCAGGACGGCAGCCTGATGGGCCAGAACCGGCAGGGCCAGAAGCAAACCTACGATGGCGGCCCGTCCGCCTCCGGCGAAGAAGAGATTGCGATAGAGACAACCATGAACTGGTCCATCGATCCCCGCACGGGAACGATGCACTACAACATACTGGCATAAGGAAAGGATGAACCCATGACATCCGACGTCACCCTCGACACCGTAGCGAATCAGATCGGCAAGACAGCCACGTCGAAAGACAAGCTGGGGCAGGATTACACCCAGTTCCTGAAGCTGTTAACCACGCAGCTGCAGAACCAGGATCCGCTGAACCCGATGGACTCGTCCGAATTCACCAACCAGCTGGTGCAGTTCAGCCAGGTGGAACAGGCGATCAACTCCAACCAGAAACTGGACAGCCTGCTCAGCCTGCAATTGTCGAACGTCGCGTCCACCGCGCTCGGCTATGTTGGGCTTGACATCAACTACACCAGCGCAGAGCTGAATTTCGACGGCACGAAGCCGGTCAATATCAACTACGCGCTCAACACCGCCGCCACAACGTCGAAGGTCAATATTTTGAATGCGGACGGCAACGTCATCTATTCGGCGGATGCGGGCACGGATACGGGCAAGCATACATTCACATGGGACGGCAAGACATCGGAAGGCCTCACCGCGCCCGCAGGCACTTACACCATCCGCATCGACGCGGTGGACGCGGACGGCAAGGCCATTTCCACCACCACGGTGGTCAGCGGCCATGTTCACGGCATTGAGACCCAGGACGGGGTGATCAACCTTCTGGTCGGCGACCGCGCCGTTCCGGTGGGCAACGTATTGAACGCGGTCCAACCGGCAACAGCGGCATAAGAAACCACAGGGATAACACCTTAGGAAACAACGACTGAACACCACAGGAGACGATCATGAGTTTATATGGAGCACTTTTTACAGGCGTGTCGGGTCTTTCGGCCCAGTCGCAATCCACCGCGATGATCGCGAACAACATCGCGAACGTCAGCACCATCGGCTTTAAGGGGTCCGATGCGTCGTTCTACAGCCTTGTGACGTCACAGGGCCGGAACGCCGCATATTCCCCCGGCACGGTCGCCGTTGACCGGATACAGCGCGTGAACCAGCAGGGTTCGATCCAGCAGACCAGTTCCTCCACCGACGCCGCGATTTCCGGCAACGGCTTCTTTGCCGTGAAGCGGGATGCGGGTTCGGGCCAGGAATTCCTGTATACCCGCAGCTCTTCGTTCAGCGAAGATGCGACCGGCCTGCTCAAAAACACCGCGGGCTTCACCCTGTTCGGCTGGCCGCTGGATACCAACGGCAACCTGCCCGCTAACCAGGGCGATCTGACCTCGCTGGTGCCGGTGGACGTGGCGTTCCTTGGCGGCCTGACCCGGCCGACCTCCAACGCCAGCATGTCGCTGAACCTTGACTCGAAGGAAGTAGACAAGAACCTGGCCGCCGTGCCGACCTCACCTTCGGATTTCAGCCGTGGCCTGACCGTGTATGACTCGCTTGGCTCTTCCCAGGTGCTGACGCTGAAATTCACGAAGACCTACGGGCCTCCGGGAACGGCGGCGGGCACAATTGGCGGCCTGACCACCAGTTCCAATCTGATCACGGATCTGGGCATGACGGCGGGTAACACCTTTACCCTGTCTGTCGATGGCGGCGCGGCGCGGACCTATACGGTCGGCGCGGCCGGCGCGCCCCGTGTCGATACGGTGGGCGATATCATCACCGACATCAACACCAACGTCGCGGGCGTCCATGCCTTTATCGGCAACAATGGCGAGTTGGTGATCAACCGCAAGAACTTCGCCCTGGGCACGGAAAACATTGCGCTCGCCAACGGCACCGGCACGCCGCTGACCGCGCTGGGCCTGACGGCGGGCACCTACACCTCCAACAACCTGACGACCGGGCCTTACGCCAACGGCGCGCCGGGCAACACGCCGCCCTACTCGGCCGAAGCGTTCCCCAGCTTCCAGTTCGCGCCGGGCGATGCGTCCTATAACGACCGCGGCTGGTGGCAGATGACCGTTGTCCACCCGGACGGCAGCACCATCTCGACCGGCCTGATCAACTTCAACGGCGACGGCACCCTGAACGCCCTGCCCGATTCGAACGGCAACAAGGACATCAACCTCAGCCAGATCAACTGGGGCAACGGTTCGAACCCGCAGAATATCGACCTCGATATTTCACGGTTCAGCCAGTTCTCCGGCAACTACAACGTCATCGCGTCCGACCAGAACGGCGCGGAGCTTGGCCTGAGGACCGGCGTGGAAATCACCCGCGACGGTTTCGTGGTGGCGCAGTTCTCCAACGGCGCGTCCGCGAACCTCTACAAGCTGCCGCTGGTCACCTTCGCCAACCCGAACGGGCTGAAGGAAGAATCCGGCACGGCCTATTCGAAGAACGACGCGTCGGGTGAGGAAAACCTGCGTGAGGCCGGACAGGGCGGCGCGGGCTTCCTGTCCCCCTCCACAGTCGAATCCTCGAACGTCGACTTGGCGGATGAATTCGCGAAGCTGATCGTCAGCCAGCGCTCCTTCTCCGCCAACACGAAGGTCATCACCACGGTCGACCAGATGACGGAAGACCTGTTGAGGCTGAGATAATAACGGAATAAGCGGGCGGCCCTTAAAAGCCGTCGGCTTACGGTGACGCAGGCGCGGCATTTGATAAGAGCGGAGACGGTCCTTCAGATGCAGGTAGAACACCCCGGTCGAGAGAACCCGCCGGACGCAAGCCAAAGCGAATAACCGTCCAAAGCGCGCCGGATTGGGGAAACCCGCCGGCGCGCTTTTTTATATATGTCATCCCCCGTCATCGTCATCCCGGCGAAAGCCGGGACCCATGCGATGGTTCGACCAGGGTCAAAAGGCCACAATAAGTCACAAAGCGTCACAAAGCGCGCTCTACGACATAACCAGCCGCTTATGGTGCTGAAAAAGTGCATGGATCCCGGCCTTCGCCGGGATGACGAATACGAAAAATCAAGGGCAAAAACCCATACAAAACAACCCCCTTCACAAACGCTTGCGACTTTTATAGACTTTCATGGTAGTTTGGTAACCTCTTCTTAAGGGATCATCAGCTATCCTTTAAAAATACCCGGTAGAAATCCGGTTTTTATTGACACAGGCAACCTAGGAAAGGACACCTGCTATGACATCCGACGTCGTATTATCAGCAGCACTCAGGAACAACCTGCTTTCGCTGCAAGGCACCCAAAAAGGCATTGACGCTACCCAGTTCCGTCTGTCGACGGGCAAAAAGGTCAATTCCGCCCTTGATAACCCGCAATCCTTCTTCGCAGCGCAGGCTCTGACCAACCGCGCCAGCGACCTGACCAAACTGCTCGATGGTATCGGCCAGTCCATTCAGGTTATTAAAGCCGCCGATAACGGTGTAACAGCTTTAACCAGCTTGATTAACCAGGCACAATCGATTGCCACCTCCGCACAGGATTCATTAGCAACTGGTAGTACAAATGCTACCGTTACTGGTTCTGTTTCGCTTGCAGCCAACTCCAAGCTCACATTACTTCCTGGTATTACCGCAGGCGATAACATTACCTTTACTGTTACCGATCCTGCAGGCGGCACATCTCCGATCTCTGCTCAAGTCGTCACGATTGGTGCCAATACTACCGCTACGGATTTGGTTACTGCTATTAATGATCTTAACACCAACCTTACTACTCCGGCGATTAACGCATCACTTGATGCTACAGGTAAGCTGGTATTAACCGCTGTTAATGGCGGATCACTGAACGCCAAGTTTATAGCTAACACAGCCGGTAACGTAGCCAACCTTGCTACTGCCACCGCTCTTGGATTCGGATCTATTGCAAAAACCAACCAAAACGGTGCGGCAGCGGCTAACAGTACAATCGACTTCACCGCAACTGCAACGCCTACTTTGGTATCGAAAGCACTATACAATGGTACCGGTATCGCACTTGCAAGCGGCACATTAACTGGCTTGGCATCGTCAGCTGGCGGTACGAACCTTACAACATTGGCAGCTGCCGATACCCTGACTATCACTGTAAATGGCAAAACTTCAAACGACTTGTTACACTATAGCGGTGCAACGGGTGCCACGACCACTATTCAAGGTTTGGTGGACGCTGTTAACAATGATACCAACATTAAAGGTTTGATCTCTCTGAGCTATGACTCAGTTACTGGTAAATTTACAATACAGTCAACTGATGTGAACTCTACCGACGTTCAGATTAAGTTCAGTACGGCAGCAGCTACCAGTAAGATTAACTTGGGA
>JBGAQU010000079.1:0-12881 GCA_044220535.1 Alphaproteobacteria bacterium
GTCTGCCAGCCTATAGGGTTTGTCCTTGGATTTTGCGCCTCTGCATTGGGTTTCCGTCAGCATTTTGTCTCCCGTCTCTCTGTACCCGGTTTTTAAACCGGGTACTTTTCAGTTATACCCGGTAGCGTACCCGGTTTTCTATGAGATGACAAGGAAGGGGACGAGACTCAAAGAGAGGATAAAAACCTTTAAAATCAGCTATTTTTGATGTTTTTGAGACTACCTGAAATTTCCCGAAACGATCAAATCGGTTTAGACGTTAAACCGGAACAGGATGATGTCGCCGTCCTGGACGGTGTAGTCCTTGCCTTCCTGGCGCATTTTTCCGGCTTCCTTGGCGGCCTGCTCGCCCTTTAACCGGACGAAATCCTCATAGGCGATGACTTCGGCGCGGATGTAGCCGCGTTCGAAATCGGTATGGATGACGCCAGCGGCTTCCGGGCCTTTGGCGCCGACGCGGACAGTCCAGGCGCGAGCCTCTTTCGGCCCTACGGTGAAATAAGTTTGTAGGCCGAGAAGCGTGTATCCGGCGCGGATGATTTTGTTCAGGCCTGGTTCTTTTAAGCCGATCGTCTCCAGGAATTCGGTTTTTTCCGCCTCTGTCGGCAGCTGGGCGATTTCGGATTCTATGGCGGCGCTGATGATGACGCTTTGGGAACCGTTAGCCTTTGCCATGGCTTCGACCTTTTTCGTCCAGTCATTGCCGGTGGCGGCTTCGGCTTCGGAGACGTTGCAGACGTAGAGAACAGGCTTGGCGGTCATCAGTTGAAGCATACGGAAGGGTTTGATTTCATCATCGGTCAACTTGATACCACGGGCAGGCTTGCCCTGTGCCAGAAGCGCTTGAGCCTTTTCTAAAACGCCATGAAGGATTTTTGCGTCCTTGTCGCCGCCCTTGGCTTTTTTAGCGGCGCCGTCAAGTTGCTTTTCAACCGATTCAAGATCGGCCAGCATCAGTTCTGTTTCGATAATTTCTGCGTCACGAATGGGGTCGACCGAGCCTTCTACATGGGTGATGTTTTCATCTTCGAAGCAGCGGAGAACGTGGATGATAGCTTCGGTCTGGCGGATATTGGCGAGGAACTGGTTGCCCAGGCCTTCGCCTTTCGACGCGCCCTTCACCAAGCCGGCAATATCGACGAATTCCTGCTGGGTCGGGACGATCTTGGCGGATTTGCCGATATCGGCGATCACGGCCAAGCGGTCATCCGGCACGGCGACACGGCCTACGTTGGGTTCAATTGTGCAGAACGGGAAGTTCGCCGCCTGCGCCGCGGCGGTCGCGGTCAATGCGTTGAACAGTGTGGATTTGCCGACGTTGGGAAGGCCGACGATGCCGCAGTTAAAGCCCATTTCTTACTCCTGATTATTCGCTCGCAACGGTAACGGGGATGGCGTGTCCATGGCGATTTTGCTCATAAAGTCATTATCCTTGCCATCCAGCATTAAACCGAGATGTTTTGCCACGGATTTTATAATTGGATCAACCCATTCCCGCTCAGTCTTACCAAAATCACTTAAGACATGACCGTGAACGCGGGTTTTATCGCCAGGATGGCCGATACCCATGCGGACGCGCCAATAATCTTGTGAATTCAAATGACTGTCCATCGATCTTAAACCGTTATGCCCGGCGTGGCCACCGCCTTTTTTGGTTTTGATTTTTCCAGCGGGCAGATCCAGTTCATCATGAAAGACGACGATACGGTCCGGATCAATCTTGTAGAATTTTGCAGTTTGGACAACGCTTAGACCTGAATTGTTCATAAAAGTCTGAGGTTTTAACAATATGGCTTTGTGCGCGCCGATCCTTGCCTCTGCCAATTGCGCCTGGAATTTCGAGCGGAAGGCGGTATTGCAATCAGAGGCAATCGCGTCCACGGCCATGAACCCGATATTATGACGATTGTTCTTATACTGATCGCCGGGATTGCCCAGCCCGACCACAAGCCACATATCCGGATCCGTTTTCTTTTTTAAGAATGAGAACATTCAATGCCCTGACCATCATGCCGTCAAAAATATCCCGGCTTACGCCGGGATATTGGAAGCATAATACAAAAGAAGAAAAGATTAAGCTTTCTTCTCTTCCGGTTTTTTCGCCTTGTCGGCATCAGCCGCAGGAGCGGCAGCGGCGGCATCGCCTTCAGCGGCCACAGGGGTTTCCTCAACAGCGCGGCGCGGCGCGTTGATGGTAACCAGCGTGACATCGCGCTTGCTCGCGGATTTCGCGCCGTCAGGCAGCTTGATCTCGCTCAGGTGGATTGCATCGCCGATTTCCTTGCCGGTCATATCGACATCGATCGCTTCAGGAATGTTCGTCGCCTGGCAAACCAGTTCGATTTCATGGCTGCCGATGGTCAGGATGCCTTTGCTCTGTGTCAGGCCAGGGCATTCGTCCTGGTTGATAAAGTGCAGCGGCACCTGGACGTGAATCATGGTTTTCGGCGTCACGCGCAGAAAATCGACATGTTCCACCGTGTCTTTCAGCGGGTGCAGCTGCACATCGCGCATCAGCACGAGGTGTTGCGCGCCGCCAACCGACAGGTTGCACAGGTTGGTGAACATGTGGCCCTTTTTGTATTCCAGGTTGATATCTTTGGAGGACAAAGTTATCGGAAGGGCGTCTTTCGCATCGCCGTAGATCACGGCCGGTACCTTATTTTCGCGTCTTAGTGCACGGGCTGCCCCCTTACCGGCGCCGTCACGTTTATCCGCGTTCAAAGCATAAGTCTTTGACATGGTTGAATTTACCTTATATTTAGACGTTTAAACAAAGGCCGCCTCCAGGGGTGCGGCCCGCCTGCGCGGCAGAAAAGCAGAAAAAGCGCGGAGATTCAAGAAATTAAGTTAATAATGATAAATATTGACATAATTTTTTATAGCCATTAAATTTAGATTTCTTATAAAGGATAATATTATGGAAGAAACAACGCGCACAGCGATTATGGGGATTTTAAGCCTGGAACAGGAACAGGACGCGGTTCGTGCTGAAAAACTGAATTACCTGACAAACAAACCATGGTTCATGGATCTGATGGGTATATCGGCAGGCACAGTGCGCGACCCGCGACTGGACTTTAATTCTATCCGGCATGGGCTTCCTTTATACGATCAACCCGGCAATGAATATTCATCATCATATAATGTCCAGGTTACACGAAATCCTGACAATCATTTGGAGATTGAAGACCTTCTTGCGCTTAGTACCGCCCAGATCAATGTGTTCAATGGAGCCTTCGCACGCAATCTTCTTAAAGGCAACCTGGCAAAACTTTCTGAAATTATGAATTATCAAAAAATGCGTGATGAGCTGGATTTTCTTCGGATTGCCGATGCCTGGAGATATTTCAATCGCGAAAACCTTGCGGACGATCCGGCCAAACGCACAGCGATCATAGATTTTATAAAAGAAAAAATTTCTTCAGTGAACCTTAAAGCTTCCATTTTTACCTACACGGGCAGCGGCTGGGGTGACAAGGCATTAACGCTCGAAGACCTGAAGACCATGCCTGATGAACAGATCGAGTATCTTCAAACTCTGCATGATCATTCCTATTTTGACACCATCAAGGGTCTAATTGTTGCCTCTGGCATCAGCCTGAAAGACTTTACGGCTCATCTGTATGATGACAATTCGCTTGAGAAGTTTGTACGCCTTGCCGGCCTTATCTCAAAAAATAGCTTGCGTTTCGAGGAAGCCGCGAGCATTCCAGACACCCATATGAACCGTTTTGCTTCGTTATCGCGCTATCTTGAAACGAAATTGATGAGTTTTTCCGACCTTATGGATTTGCAGGGCATAAAATCGATGGCAGCCGCCAGACTTCTCGGGAATAACGATGTCTACTCAGCAGTCATGCAAAAACCTGAACTGGCAGGACGGATAAAAATAGCGTCTCAGGATGATGTGCTGCGTAATAAAGTCACCGCTTTTCTATCCACAGGCGGTTCAGCCAGCGCTGAAAGCAAGGCTTATGGAGAAATGCCACCGGATGAGCGCGTTACACAGCTTGTCAAAATCCTGAACTGGTTCATGCCTGAGAAGGCCAGACCGCCTGCCATTCGGAACCCGGAACCCTGGGCGTAGTGTCGGTCGTCACCGGTTTTTCCAAGACTGAGGAGTAAATCCGCGCGGGTGCCGTCACGTTTATCCGCGCTCAAAGCATAAGCTTTTGATATGGTTGAATTTATCTTACATTTAGACGTTTAAACAAAGGCCGCCTCCAAGGGTGCGGCCCGCCTTGAGCGGCAGAAAAAGCGCGGAAATTCAAGAAATTAATCAATGGTTTGTTAATGATCAACTTATATAATTTTCTATGGAACAATCATTATACAAAAAGAAGTATTATGACAGAATGCAAAACGGCAGAAGAGCTGGCCCAGGAAGAATATGCAGCCAGAGCCCCCGCATCCGAAAGATTACAGGAACATGCAGTAAGAACCGCCGGATCCGCTGCCTTAATGGCAGGGGGATATGCCGGTTTACAGGCCAGCGGCGCCATGATGCCAACTCCCCTAGCACCAGTAGCCGTTCTGGTTACTGGCCCCCTAAGCCTTGTAGCCCTAGGTGCCGGCGCTGTAATGACGCCCTTGTCAGTAGCGGCTGCCTATGACGACATGCTTGGCGGCCCGCTTAGCGCAGATCATTTTAAATCAAGAGTCCAGGAATGCCTTGCAACTAACGATTTCCATTCAGAACATAACTTTTTTGGCGGGGACGGTTCCGTTTACGCCGGCGGCCTGGATACTAATGTTACCGCTTCGTTTAGAAAAGCAGCAGAAGTTTATAGCCCCGACGTGCCACGGCACGCACTAATTCAAAATTTCCTTGATCGCGCAGGACAAGGCAGCGAACGTCAAATCGAAGCTGGCAGAACTATTGCGGCCATATTTGAAGGAATTGTTAAAGGAAAAGGGGCTGTCGATGATGAAATGCGTGTAAAGGCAGCCGCCGGCGCATATGCAGATAAAAACAGCCCGGCCCATGAAGAATATCTGATGGACTTAAGAAGCGTCACGGCGGCCCAGCTGCCTGCATTGAGAGAAAACTTCGCTATATTGAAAGAGGGTCTTCCCGAAAACAGCAAGCAAGCGAAAACGATCGATCTGTTTCTGCACATAGCAGAATGCGATGCGAAAGGGCAATATTTTTACCCTCCAAAACCCGAATGGGAAGCGCCTGGCGGGGTCAAGCCTCCTGTGGCTGCCGCAGCGCCTGCTTCTCCTCCTTTGGCGCCGGCTGTTGCTGGCTGAGACTTCGCCCCCCAAGGCGGCTCCGTCGAGATCACCGGCAAACTTTATTTAAACAGCGCCGAGATCGACTGTTCCTCGCTGATGCGCTTGATGGCTTCGCCGATCAGGCCCGCGACGGGGAGTTGTTCGATATTGGGGCAGTTGCGGACGCTGTCCGTGGCGCAGATGCTGTCCGTCGTGACCAGTTTTTCCAGGACTGATGAAGAAATCCGGGCGACGGCCGCGCCGGACAGGACGCCGTGGACAACATAGGCGTAGACCGCGCGGGCACCGTTGTCTTTGAGCGCCTGGGCAGCGTTGCAGAGGGTGCCGCCGGAATCGACGATATCATCGACCATGATGCAGGTTTTGCCGTCGACCTCACCGATCACGTGCATGACTTCGGACACGCCGGCAGCCTCCCGCCGTTTGTCGATGATGGCCAGGCCGCATTCCATGCGCTTGGCGAGCGCCCTCGCCCGCACGACGCCGCCGACATCAGGGGAGACCATGACCAGATCCTGGCCGGTGAATTTCTTTTCGATATCGGGTACGAAGACAGGGGCAACAATCAGGTTGTCGACAGGAATGTCAAAGAAGCCCTGGATCTGGCCCGCGTGGAGTTCGAGGGTGAGGACGCGGTCGGCGCCCGCAGCGGTGATCAGGTTGGCGACGAGTTTCGCGGAAATCGGGGTGCGGCTCGCAGTTTTGCGGTCCTGACGGGCGTAACCGAAATACGGGATAACTGCGGTAATACGCTTGGCCGAACTGCGGCGCAGCGCGTCGATGGTGATCAGCAGTTCCATAAGGTTGTCGTTGGCGGGATAGGATGTGGACTGGAGGATGAACACGTCCTCCCCTCGCACATTCTCAAGGATCTCCGCAAAGACTTCCATGTCCGAAAAACGGCGGATGGCGGCCTTGGCCAGCGGAATGCCCAGATAGGCGGCAATCGCCTCCGCCAGCGGTCGGTTGGAATTCCCGGCAATCAGTTTCATGGGTCACGCGCCTGTATATTGGATAACGGGGGTGACTATAAAAGACCGGATCAGGAAATCAAGTCCCCTCCCAGGATCAAGGCGTAAAATCCCTTACGATTTCCCGCAATTGATGACGGGCTTCGTCCTTATTATATGTTTGTCCCAAGGGGAAAAATGACGAATGGGTCGAGGCTATAACCTCCGCCAATTCATCTTCAATTTTAGGGATATCGGATGGATGGATATAAAGGCTTACCATCTGCTGTAAATTATCCAGATTATCCGCCTTATCATCAAGATTGGCATTCAAAGACAGACGTATATCTTTTGATCTTACATCTGCGTCACACCTCAAAAACCCGGCATCACTAAAATATTGGGGAGCAGTGGACTCTATATTCGTAACTGGAACGATAGAGGTTTTCAAATCACCTGTTTCAGGAACCGATACAAGCAACACTTCAGCGGACAGACCTTCTGTCGCCTCTATTGCTTTTTTAAAAAAAGCCGCGAGACTTGACATATCCGCCTTCCCTTTCCAGCAAATAGACAAATATCCGCGCTTTGATAAATCATTTGTATTGACCAGCAAATCAGAAGGCTTCAGGTCATATGCAACCCATTCGTGACCATATCCCGGCAAATGTTTCATTGGCATTATTATTCTCCCCTTGTTCAATCCGAATATTGAACAAGGGGATATGGGTGTGTCAATCAGGGAATCATAATCGCTGAAACCTGCCGCCCGTAATCTTGCTCCTTGTTCAGGATACTGCGGCGATAGCTGAAGAAGGTTTCATTTTCGGCGCATGTGTCCCTGTTAGCGATCCAGATGCTTTCAATACCGGATCGCTGGAGGCGGAATTGTATATAGGCTGGAAGATTGAACATCTGGTGGCCCTCGCGCTTGCCGGGCATGAAAAACAGGGTGGCCTTGGGGTCTTCGGACAGAAAGGGTTGTTCGAAGCCTGTGGATACTTCGTAGGATAAAGGACCGATACAGGGGCCGAGGGCGGCAGCGATATTTTTTGCTCCCAGATCGCGCATAGTCTGAATTGTATTTTCAAGGATGCCTTTCACTGCCCCACCCCAACCGGCATGGGCTGCACCTATAATGGATGATCCATCGGCCTTATGGCCATGAAACAGGATAGGCCCGCAATCAGCCGAGAGAACCCCAAGGATAATCCCCGGATGGTCTGTCACCATCGCGTCAGCTTTCGGTTCATTGCCGGGCAGAAACGGTTCATGGATCGTTACGCAATCGGCGCTGTGGATCTGATGGACGGTGAGAATGCGGCCACTACTGCCTAAAGCCTCGGCCACGCGGCGGCGGTTTTCAGTGACGTGGTCGCGATTGTCGGAGGAGCCGTAGCCGCAGTTGAGAGAGTCATAAAGGCCAGTACTGACACCGCCCTTACGAGTGAAGAAGCCGTGGGAGATAGAGGTGAGGTTTTCGGCGGTGATGAACATAAAAATTTTTACCACAGAGGACACAGAGGAAGACACAGATAATTTTTTGTCATCCTGAGCGTATGCGAAGGTTCTGAGCCGGTGCGGCCTGGCCCAGCAGTGAAGATCCTTCGCTTACGCTCAGGATGACATGTCTTTTAAAACCCAACCGGTTCAAAATTTTCAGACGTGACTGCCATGACCTTGAATAATGTTCCCATCTGGCCGGATGCGGTGAGCCGCTGGAGGGCGGCGTTGATGTCCATGGTTTGTTTTTCATCGGCTTTGGCGGTCAGGGCTTCGGCGCGTTGGCGGATGCCGAGCGATTCAAGGAAAGCGCCTTGCCCGACCGGGCCGTATACGCGGCAACCGGCGTTGCGGGCTATATCGGCCAGGGCGGAGAAATCGACATGGGCGGTGATGTCGGCATTGCCGGGATCGTCCAGCACGGGGACGAAACCATGGTTTTTCATGGCCTGCATACTATCCCCCAACCCAGGGGCTGAGTGGCCGTAATCGATGATCAGCGCGGCGCCCTTTCTGGCCGCCAAGGCATCGCAAAGCAATGTCATGAACCGTGAGCGCTCCGGCGCGACCTCAAAAACGTCCCCCTGGCGAGCCGTTCCGACCAGATAGGACGGGATTTGGGCGAGGAACGATGGATCGGCAGGGCTGAGAGCGAATGTAAACTTTCCGGCTTCATCCAGCCCGACCATACGCTGCTGCCAGCCGGTTTTTTCTAACTGCAACTGCTTGATGGGAAGCGCGTCCAGAAATTCGTTGGCGATGAGGATGAAAGAGCCTTCGCCCGCCTTGAAAAATGATTTGGCATCCGCATGCCATTCGGTTTCCTTTGGAACAACAGCAGCCTGTTTATCTCGTAAAATGGGACTGGTTTCGAGCAGATGAACCGATTTTGCGGCCTGAAAAGATGTCAGACGGGCGGTCGCCCGCAGGGCATCTGCCATCAGCGTTCCCCTGCCCGGCCCAGCCTCGGCCAGGACAAAGGCGTTGGGTTCGCCCAGCTTGTGCCAGATATCGGCTGCCCAGGCACCGATCAGTTCGCCGAACATCTGGCTGACTTCAGGGGCGGTGGTAAAATCGCCCGCCTCGCCGAACGGGTCGCGGTTCATATAATAGCCGTGATCGGGGTGACCGAGCGCCAGAGCCATGAAGTCGCCGATATCCATTGGGCCATCCTGTAGAATGGCATGACGGATGATGTCAGCCAGCATGGGCTTGCTGCGCAGATTTTTTATGAAGGGCGCGGATAATCAGGAATGTGCCGAAGAATATCATGGGCGCGCTTAAGGTCTGGCCCATTGTGACCATATTGAACAGGTAGCCTAATTGTTCATCCGGCTCCCGGAAATGCTCAACAATAATCCGGCTGATTCCGTAGCCAAGCAAAAAGACGCCGGAGAGAATGCCGGGCATCTCACGAATGGTGAATTTATGGGCCATGACCATCATGATGGTGAACAGCTCCAGCCCTTCCAGAAATGCTTCGTAAAGCTGGCTCGGGTGACGCGGCAGCGGGCCGCCATTGGGAAAAACTATCCCCCATGATACGTCAGTGACCCGGCCGAAGAGTTCGCCATTCACAAAATTCGCCAGCCTGCCAAAGAACAGGCCGATGGGCACGGCGCAGCAGACAAGGTCCGTGAGCCTTAAAACCGGCAGCTTGCGTTTCATGGAAAACAGGATCATGGCGATGATCACGCCCAAGGCCCCGCCATGGAAGGACATACCGCCGTGCCAGACCTTGAAGATTTCCATCGGATCCTGACTGTAGGCATCGAACTGGTAAAACAGGATGTAGCCGATCCGCCCGCCCAGGATAACGCCAAGGATCGACCAGCTTAGAAAGTCGTCAATTTCGGTTCGCGTGACGCGCCGAACGCCATCTTCGCGTTTTTCATCAAGGCCGATGAGGTGAAGAATATAACGCCAGCCCAGAATGAACCCGGCAAGATAGGCGAGCGCATACCAGTGGATTTGCAAGGGCCCCAGCGTGACGGCGACGGGGTTGAGATTTGGGAATGGGATGGCCATGACTTACCGGTACTGGTCCGCCTTTGACAGATAGCTCTGCACATATTGCGCGACACCGTCCTCAAGAGAGGTCATCGGTTTATCATAGCCAGCGGCGCGCAGCTTGGTGATATCCGCCTTTGTGTAATACTGGTAACGTTCGCGCAGTTCGTTAGGCATATCCGTATAGCTGATTTTCGGCGGCTTCCCCGCGGCCGTAAACACAGCGGTGGCCAAGTCCTTGAAACTGCGCCCTTCGCCGGAGCCGACGTTGAACAGGCCGGACACCTGTTGATTGTCGTAAAGCCAGATCATCACGTCGACGCAATCGCCGACCCAGACGAAATCGCGGATCTGGCCGCCATCCTGGTATTTGGGGTTATTCGATTTAAACAGCTTGGCGGTCGCACCTGCAACCACTTGAGGATAGAGTTTGCAGGCAACGCTCTTCTGTTCACCCTTGTGGTATTCATTCGGGCCGTAAACGTTGAAAAACTTCAGGCCTGCCCATTGCGGCGGCAGTTTTTCATTGGCGTTTTCCTTTTGCTGGACCAGGCGGCTGACGCGGCGATCAAAGACGTGTTTCGACCAGCCATACAGGTTTAAAGGACGCAGTTGAGAGAGAGATTCCGGATCGCTGTCATCCGCGAAGCCTTTGGTGCCGTCGCCATAGGTGGCTGCGGAAGAGGCATAAATAAAACGGACATAGTTTTTTGCGCACCAGCGCCACAGGTTTCGGGAGAGGCGGATGTTGTTATCGATAATCTTGTCAGCGTCGGTTTCTGTGGTGGAAGATATGGCGCCCATGTGGAAAATGGCGTTGATCTCCTCGCTATGCTCTTCCAGATAAGCCATCAGATTATCAGGATGGACAATGTCCTGTAATTCGCGCTTGGCGATGTTGCGCCATTTATCGTCTGAACCGAAAACATCGCAGACAACAATGTCGGTCACGCCCTTTTCCTGTAGCCCTGCCACAAGGTTGGACCCGAGAAAACCCGCGCCGCCGGTCACGATAATCATGATGTCATGTCCTTACTTAAAGAGATTCTTACTTCTATAGCACTGCGATCCGCCTACGCCAAGGCTTCGGCGGATTTAAGCCTCGTGACGTTCGCTGCGCTCACTAACTGCGGCTAAAATATCCACAGAACTTTACTCTTGCGGGGGTTTATGGACTCCTGATACTTCATAGAGATCATGAGGAGAGGTCCACGGACAGCAAGATTTTCGACGATTTTGCCAGGGGGCAGGCGCGTTTGTTGATGATGGCGGAGTTAGCTCGCAGCAAGGTGATCCAGGGCGATACCGTGCCGCGTCGTGATGAAATGGTTTGCGATGAACCTGGTTCTGGTGAGAAGACCCGGACTAGGAGCGGATCGAAAAGCTGGAAAAGGCCGTCGCCGCCCTGCAAGGCAAACCAGATAAAAAACCACAAGCAAAAACCGCAAAGAAACCGGCGGTAAAGAAGAAAAAGAAATGACGGAAGCAGCAGAATTTTTTGAAGACGTCAGCAACCCCCTGGACAGTGTTGAAGATATTCTCTCCACCCAGGACTGGATTTTCAGCCGCCCGAACGCCGACGAGCTTTCCGTTACGATCACCGGTCGCCACGGCCAATATCACATGACCTTTATCTGGCAGGAAGAATACAGCGCGATGCAGTTTTTCTGCGAGCTGGGCCTTGCCGTCCCCGCCGAACGGCGCGAGGCTGTGGCCGCCGCGATGCAGACGATCAATGCACGGTTGTGGCTTGGCCATTTCATTGTTCAGGAGCAGAACAATGTTCCATCCTTCCGCCATACAAGCCTTTTCCGCGGATGCACCCATACATCCGGCACAGAGCATGTCGAGGACCTGGTAGAGATCGCCATGGCAGAATGCGAACGGTATTATCCGGCGCTACAGCTGCTCTGCACGGCGCAGGGGCCTGAAGCATCCCTGTTCAATCTTGCCATGGCCGATCCGGCCGGCGAGTCCTGATTTTTTCATGAAAACCATTACCCTGCTCGGCTGCGGCAAGATGGGAAGCGCCTTGCTGCGCGGGTGGCTGACCTCCGGCATGAAAGCGGTTTTCCATGTGGTGGAGCCTTATGGGCTGCCGCAGGAATTCGCCGGTGTTTCTTCAATCCATCATCATGCCGAAGCCAAGGACGCGCCCGCCAGTGACGTTTATATTCTGGCGGTGAAGCCGCAGGTTATGGATGAAGCATGCCGCGCGTTGAAAGCACCGAATGATTCATTGGTCCTGTCAATTGCCGCCGGGCAGACGATTGCCGGGTTTGAAAAACGGTTTGGCACGGCGATGGCGATTATCCGCACCATGCCGAATACACCAGCCGCCATTGGCAAGGGTATTACGGTTGCAGTGGCTAATCCCAATGTAAATTCTGAACAAAAAGATATGGCCACGCGGTTGCTCCGCGCCGCAGGTCAAGTGGAATGGCTCGATGATGAAGGGTTGATGGATGCGGTGACGGCGGTGTCGGGCAGTGGTCCGGCCTATGTTTTCCTGATGATCGAAGCGCTGGGCGTTGCCGGGGAAAAGGCGGGGCTGCCGAAAGACCTGGCCATGAAGCTGGCGCGTCAGACAGTGATCGGCGCGGCGGCGCTGGCCGAGGCGGATGGGGATACGGATGCGATGACCTTGCGGAGGAACGTGACCAGCCCGGGCGGGACGACGGAGGCGGCGTTAAAAGTTTTGATGGAGGATGGTAGGCTGCAGGCGCTGATGAATGAGGCAGTTTTGGTGGCGGAACGGCGCGGGAAGGAATTGGCTGGGGGTTAATCTTTTAATTATAAAATTTCTTACATCGTCATCCTCCGGCTTGACCGGAGGATCCATGCACAGGTTGAACCATCGTATAGATCCTCCGGTCAAGCCGGAGGATGACATCTGGTTTAATTAACTTTCTGTGGCGTCAGAAAATTATCAGGCGGCGCGACGTTTGCGGCCGGGGTTGCGGCGGGTGGTGCCGAGGCAGATTTGTTTGGCCAGTTTGCTGCGCTGGTTGGCGTAGTTCGGGGCGACCATCGGGTAATCGGCGCTGAGGCCCCAGCGTTCGCGGTATTCATCCGGGGTCATGTTGTAGGATGTTTTCAGGTGGCGCTTGAGCATTTTCAGGCGCTTGCCGTCTTCCAGGCAGACGATGTAATCCGGCGTAACGGATTTTTTAATAG
>JBGAQU010000080.1:0-12615 GCA_044220535.1 Alphaproteobacteria bacterium
CCGTCATCGGGATGCAGGGTTTCTCTCTGCATCAAATATCTCTGCTGGAAATTGTCGCGCGGCATGGCGGCAAAAAACAGCAGTGTGCTTTGAATGTCATCTGCCGCTTCTACAACCGCCAAAGGCATTGATGCCTGTTGGGGCTGCGAGGGTTGGCTGGCTTCTCTTTTAAAAAAGCGATCTAGCATTCAATGCCTCCTGCGATGCATGATTTTCATATTGTTAATCCAATTCCTTCAGGATTGTCAATAAAATTAAACCTTAAAATCGCCGGATTGCTTGCCAAAACCACCCATATCGGCTTTAAATTAAACCGTAATCGACCCAAGGACTTACCATGAAATTTACCCTCGGCTGGCTTAAGGATCATCTGGACACGGAGGCGAGTCTGGATGTCATCACGCAGAAACTGACGGCGCTGGGGCTGGAAGTGGATGCGGTGACGGATCGCGCTGCGCTCTATGCGCCGTTCAAGGTGGCTTATGTCGAGAAAGCCGAAAAACATCCCGATGCCGACCGCCTGAAAGTCTGCACCGTCGTCACGGAAAAAGGATCGATGCAGGTCGTCTGCGGCGCGCCCAATGCGCGCACCGGCATGAAGGGCGTGTTCGCGCCTGAAAACAGCCTGATCCCCGGCACCGGCGACATCCTGAAAAAAGGCATGATCCGCGGGCAGGAATCCTGCGGCATGCTGGTTTCCGAACGTGAGATGGGCCTGTCCGACGCACATGAAGGGATTATCGAGGTCGATGCCTCCATCCCCGTCGGCACGCCGTTCGCTGCGCTGTACGGCCTTGACGATCCGCTGATCGAAATTGGACTGACGCCGAACCGCGCCGATTGCGCGGGCATTCGCGGCATTGCACGCGACCTGGCCGCCGCCGGCGTCGGCACGCTGCGCGAACTGAAAGATGTGAAGACCAAGGGCGCGTTTAAATCGCCTGTCGGCGTGAAACTGGATTTCTCCGCTGATACCAAAACCGCCTGTCCGCTGTTTCTTGGCCGCTATGTGCGCGGCGTGAAAAACGGCCCGTCTCCGAAATGGTTTCAGGACCGGCTGAAGGCTGTCGGCCTGCGCCCGATTTCCGCGCTGGTCGATATCACCAATTACCTGTCGCTCGATCTCTGCCGCCCGCTGCATGTGTTCGATGCCGATAAGCTGAAAGGCAACATCACCGTCCGCCTCGCCAAAAAAGGCGAAACACTGAAGGCGCTGAACGATAAGGATTACACGCTCGACGATTTCATGACCGCCGTCTGTGATGACTCCGGCGTTCTGGGCGTGGCCGGGATTATCGGCGGCATGGCGACCGGCTGCACGGATACGACCGCAAATGTCTTTATCGAATGCGCCTATTTTGACCCGCACCGCACCGCCCGCGCGGGCCGCGCTTTGCAGATCGATTCCGATGCGCGTTACCGTTTCGAACGCGGCATCGATCCCGCCTTCACCATCGACGGCATGGATATCGCCACGAAACTGGTGCTGGAATTCTGCGGCGGCGAAGCGTCGGAGGTTGTACAGGCGGGCGATGTGCCGGACTGGAAACGCAGCATTGCCTATGATCCGTCCTATGTCGCAAGGCTGGCCGGTTTCGACATTCCCACGGCGACGCAGTCCAATATCCTCGAACGACTCGGTTTTACCGTTGACATGAAATGGAATGTGCAGCCGCCGTCCTGGCGCGGCGATGTCGAAGGCCGCGCCGACCTGGTGGAGGAAATTGTCCGCGTCAACGGTTATGACGCCATTCCGCCTGTCTCCCTGACCAAGTCGGGCCTCGCTGTGCGCGCCACGGAAACATTGCGTTTTGCCCGCGCGCGCAAGGCCCGCACATCGCTGGCCGCGCGCGGCATGGATGAATGCGTGACCTGGTCGTTTATGCCCGAAGACCGCGCGGCCCTGTTCGGCCTGAACGACAACCAGTCGGCGGCGGCCTTGAAGATCCTGAACCCGATCAGTTCGGAACTCAGCCAGATGCGCCCGTCCTTGCTCGGCAACCTGATCGAGGCGGCAGGCAAGAACCGCGACAAGGGCTTCGCCGATGTCGCGCTGTTCGAGGTCGGCCCCGGGTTTAAAACACAGAAGACGGACGGCCAGACCCTGGTCGCCGCCGGTATCCGTGCCTCGGCCGCCGGACCGCGCCACTGGTCGGGCGCTGCGTCGTCCCGCGCCGTCGATCTGTATGATGTGAAAGCCGATGCCATGGCCGTGCTTGCCGCCTGCGGCGGGCCGTCCGATACGGCGCAGATTTCGCGCGACGCACCGCGCTGGTATCACCCGGGGCAGTCGGGATCCTTGCGCCTCGGCGCCAATGTGCTCGCGTATTTCGGGGCCGTTCATCCCGCCGTGCTGGAACAGCTTGGCATCAAAGACCGGATCGTCGCCTTTGAGGTGTTTCTGGACGCCATTCCGGCGACACGCAAGAAGGGTTCGGCCAGATCGTTGCTCAAGCTTTCGCCGTTCCAGCCTGTATCCCGCGATTTCGCCTTTATCGTCGACAAGACGGTCGAAGCCGATGCCATTATTCGTGCCGCCAAGGGTGCCGATAAAGCCTTAATCACCGAAGTCAGCCTGTTCGATATCTATGACGGCAAGGGGATCGAGGACGGCAAGAAATCCATCGCCATCGCCGTGACGCTGCAGCCGCAGGCCCAGACCCTGACGGATAAAGAAATCGAGGCATTGAGCGAAAAGATCATCGGCCAGGTGGCCGGGAAAACCGGCGCGAAACTCCGCGCATAAAGGACCGCATCGTGACCGTCTATTATTCCATCGGCGCGGTTCTGGACCGGGTAGACGCCACAGGGCTCAATACTCTGATCCCGGTCAGCGCCAGCGCGTCGAAGGCGGGCGGCAACCTCGAAGATATCTTCCATTTGACCGATCATCAGAAATTATACGATGTGTCACATCAGGATGCGGTGCAAAGCCTCGCGAAGCTCGTGGCGAATGTTCCGCTGTACGGCATCAATCTTGAACTGGCGCTGGACCGCCTGCTGGCCGTGCGCGGTGCAAATCCAAAGGTTGAGGACGCATTGCGCAAGGCTTATGGCACGGAGACTTTTCCCAGCAGCCTGCACGAAACCCGGCCCACATCCACATCGCCGACGCTGCGCCATCCTATCCTGGGTGAAATGCCGAAGGCACGGCTTTGCGAAATCTATATTGCCTTCCTGAACGCTGTTACGGCTGGCCCCGGCCAGGATTTTGGCTTTGAAAGCGATATCCTTGGTAAACATCCGGACCGTTTCCTTGAGAATTTCGAAGGGTTTGTCACGCCGCAAGGCAGCAAGATCAAGGCCTCCATCCTTCTGGTGTTCGGCACGCGCATCGATCATGATCCGGCGCGGGCGCTGGAAAGCTATGTCGCATCGGGGCAGAAAAAAGCATCCAGAATGCGCATCACCGACCCGATGGAAATGGTATGGGCCTGGCTGGAAGCGGACGGCAACCAGATGCGCCATTGCCGTGATCTCGACCGTACCTTAAAGCTTGAAGGCCTCCCCCGCCGCCCGAACTGGATCCGGTATGATGTGTTCAGCCTGCTGGAAAAGGAAGCCATCAAGCAATATATGGCGGAACACTATGCGCGCTCTGGCAAGGATATGCTAGCCAAGACGCCATCCCTGAAAAAAGCCATCACAGCCAACGCGGAAGGCAGGGTGGACGAAACATTGCAACAGCTTTTATCGCAGACATTAAACATGGAAAGCCATTATTCCGGCGCGGCGCAACGCTTCGCGGATGCCGCAGAACAGCGGCAAAGAGAATTCCATATTTCTAAGGTTTGAAATTATACAGCATAAATCTTTACCGCGGAGGCACGAGGTTCGCGGAGAAGGAAAAGCCGCGCGCAGCGCAGTAAAAGACTTGAACCACTGAGCGCACTGAGAACACTGAGACACCGCGATCTCAGTGTCCTCAGTGCGCTCAGTGGTTCAAAAAACTTAAGATAGCCTGCGGCGCTTTCTACTCCGCGACCTCCGCGCCTCCGAGGTAAATTTTTTAACTGGCAGCCTGACCGGTTTCCTGCGCCACGATATCCTTGCGCGATAATTTGCCGATCATGGTTTTGGGCAGCGGTTCCTGCCTTATTTCCACCTGGCGTGGCAATTCCATCGGCGACAATTTGTCTTTCAGGAAGGATTTGATTTCATCCACCGTGACGGACTGTCCCTCCTTCGGCTTGACCCAGGCCTTGACGATTTCACCGCGCGCGAGATCCGGCAGGCCCGCGACGATGCATTCCTCCACCGCCGGATGCTTGTAAATCGCTTCCTCCACATTGCGGGGATAGACTTTGTAGCCGTTCGTAATAATCATGTCCTTGATACGGTCGACGATAAAGGTATAGCCTTCCGCGTCCATGATGGCGATATCGCCCGTATGCAGCAACCCGTCAACCAGAACCTGCGCGGTGTCGTCCGGTTTTTTCCAGTACCCTTTCATCACCTGCGGCCCACGGATGCATAATTCGCCGCGTTCGCCAGGTTTCACCAGTTCGCGCGTCTCCGGATCGCGGATTTCGATGATGGTGCCGGGCAGCGGCAGGCCGATCGAGCCCGGCTTGTTCGTGCCTTTGGTCGGGTTGACGCAGGCAACGGGTGAGGATTCCGTCAGGCCGTATCCTTCCACGACCACACTGCCGGTCTGCGCCTCGAATGTTTTCTTGACCTCCACCGGCAAGGGCGCGCCGCCGGAGACGCAATAGCGCAGCGAAGACAAATCATAAGTCTTCAGCTTTGGGGAATGGTTGATGGCGCTGAAAATCGCGGGCACGGCCGGGAAAATATTCGGCTTCTTGCGCTGGATGATTTTCAGCGTGTCGTTCAGGTCGAAGCGCGGCGTGGCAATAATCTCCAGCCCGTACAACACGCTTAAATTCATCACCGCCGTCATGGCGAAGACGTGGAAAAACGGGATCACGCCCAGCATTTTATCCTGGCCCGGGCGCGCGTCATAAAACCACAGACCCGCCTGCCGCACATTCGCAGTGATATTGGCATGGGTCAGCATCGCACCCTTCGGCGCGCCCGTCGTGCCGCCCGTATATTGCAAGACCGCGATATCTTCTTTCTGATCGATCGCGACAGGCAAGGGTTTACCGTCATTCGCTGTCATATCGGCGAAGCGGATAATCGCATCCGACCATTCGATATGGGCCAGGTCTTTCCGGCGTACTAGGCTAAACAACATATTTTTCGGGAAAGGCAGGCTGTCCGTAAAGTCGCAAACGATCATTTTTTTAAGGGGGGTCGTACCGGGCAGGCTCTTCGCCTTGTCCCACAGCATCGACAGATCGGCGGTGACCAGCATATCGACGCCGGAATCCACGACCATATGCTCCAGCTCGTTCTGCGGATAGAGCGGGTTCAAGTTCACGACGATCCCGCCCGCTTTCAGCACGCCATAATAGGATGCGACATAGTATGGACAGTTGGGCAGGAACAGCGCAACGCGGTCGCCTTTCTTCAAGCCCGCATCCTGCAAACCCTTGGCAAAACGCGACGCCATGTCCGCAATCTCGCGCCATAGCAGTGTCTTGCCCATAAAATCAAAGCCCGGACGATCGCCGTGTTTCGCCGCAGTCGCGTCCAGCAGGCTGTGAACGGCACACGCCTGTATGTTCGCATGCCAGTCTATCCCTTCAGGATAGGCGTTCAGCCAGGGGTAATCGCCGGAGGAAGATGCAGGGGTCATTATGTTTTCGTTTCGTGAGTCGGACAGACTTGAGATGCTTTTCAATATCAAAAGTTTATGCCACATGCCGATGATTGGCCATAGCCATGTATGCAAGCTATCACTTTGAAAAGCATAACAGTTAACGCTAATATTATAACAAAAAAAAGCTGGATTCATCCAAAGTTTATATGCATCATTCACTCAGTGGTGGTGTCCGTTATTTAAAATCCAGTTCGCGATTACTAACGGTATATTACAGATTTACGTGGGATTACTGCATGATCAGCGCAGGACATCTGGAAGCGGATATCGCGGTCGAAGGTTTTTACCTTGTGCCTGAAGGCGAAGCTGTAAAAACCAAGCTGAAATGGTTCAACGCGCCCAAAGGGTTTGGTTTCGTCGTACCCGACGGTGAAGACATAGACGCCTTTCTTCACATCACCGTGTTGCAACAAGCCAATGTCCACGTGCTGGGCGATGGCGCTGAATTGCTGTGCCACATCAATCGCGGTCCGAAGGGCAATCACGTGACCCATGTCGTCAGCTTGCTCGACGCTGGCAGCCTGCCCGAGGAAATCACATCAACCAGAAGCAAGGCAGACTCCGCAAGTCTTGAAAACAGTCTGCAAATGGGTGGCGCGGTGAAGTGGTACAAAGTGGATAAAGGCTTTGGCTTTATCGTGCCCGATGACGGCTGCAAGGATGTATTTGTCCATAAAACCTGCCTCGACCGCCACGGCCTCTCCACCCTCGCCCCCGGCCAGCGCGTCCTGATGACCATCCGCTCCGTGCCAAAGGGCCGCGAGGTTATAGACCTGGATTTTCCTTGAGAGTTTAAAACTTCCCCCTCCTCATTGTCATCCCGGCGAAGGCCGGGATCCATACAATCGTGCGGCCAGGCGCGTATGGAACGTCACGATGAAGATCGCGCCTTACGACAGTTTTCGCCTTTTGCGATGCTGAACTATCGCATGGGTCCCGGCCTTCGCCGGGATGACGGCCTACATAAAAAAATATCCCGGCTTGCGCCGGGATATTGAATTTCAATCCAGAAATGGAAAACCTTAACCCGCTGCTTCCTTGGCGTCATCATCCACTGCCGTGTTGCGGTCTTCGAAATCTTCCGCCTGCAGGACGCGATTGCGGCTGGCGGCCTGATAAGCCATTTTCGCATGATCCGGGCAGTAAGGCAGGCCGGGCACGCTGCCACAGCCGCAGAAGGAGAAATTCGCATCGCGCGGATCGCCTGACGGCCAGCGGCACATGCGGTCGCGCAGATCGATCATCTTCACGCCCTTGGTCTTCAGCGGAATTTCCCGGATGGCGACCGGCGCGACCACGGCGACGATTTTTTCACGCATCACCGGCGCAGGGCTTGCGGATTTTTTATTATCCTGCTGGATGGGGGAAACCCGGTTGGACAATTTCAGGCGGTGTGCCTTGCCGATCACTGCATTGCGGGTCACATCGCCCAGTTCCTTGGCGATCTCGGCGGCTGTCCTGCCTTCGCACCACATTTTTCGCAAGAGGGCTACACGTTCATCAGTCCAGCTCATTCTATTCTCGCTCGCCAAAGGTTACACCGCAGGCACGATTTTACGAATCAGGACAAACACCTGATAATAAACATAAAAACCGTTGTACTCCCTGATGCGTTCAATGTAGCAGGCGACTGATTCGCTGCGCTAGAGTCGGCAGGTCAAAAACAAAACCTTATCCACAAAATTCACCGAATAAAAAATTTTGTGTTGCGTGATTTGAAAAAATTTCATCATGAAAAAGCGCCGCAGTCGTTTTAGAAACGTTCAACGCGGAGGTCCGGAGACCCGGAGAAAATATAACTCCGGATCTCCGGGCCTCCGCATTAAAAAGATTTTTAAACCACTGAGATCACTGAGCGCAATGAGAAAATTGATATCTCAGTGCGCTCAGTGATCTCAGTGGTTCAGAATTTTTTGCCTGCGGCGCTACGCGTTGAAATCCAGACCCCAGGGCAGGAACCGCTCCGGATCATCATTCCAGTTTTCGCGCACCTTGACGAACAATTTTAAGTGCACGGTTTTTTCCATGATCGTCTCCAGTTCCTTGCGCGCGGTTTCGCCCACGCTGCGGATCATGTCGCCGTTATTGCCGAGGATGATTTTGCGGTGGCCTTCGCGTTCCACATAGATGATCTGGCTGATTTTCACATCGCCATTGTCGAAGTTTTCCCATTCTTCGGTCTCGACGGTCAGGGCATGCGGCAATTCGCGGTACAGCTTATGGAACAGCTTTTCCCGCGTGATTTCCGCGGCCAGAAGACGCATCGGCATATCGCTGATTTCGTCTTCCGGGAAAATCCATTCGCTGTGCGGCAGGCGCGAAGACAGCCAGCGGGCGATATCCTTTACGCCGCTGCCTTTCTGGGCGGAAATCATAAAGGTCGCGGCGAAATTATATTTCTCATTCATCGCCTGCGTGATCGTCAGCAGTTTTTCAGGCCGGATCATGTCGATCTTGTTCAGCACCAGGAGCAAGGGCGCGGGCTGGCCTTCCAGTTTTTTCAAAATACCGGCGGTTTCCCGGTCGGGCAGGTTTTTGCGATTGACGTCCATCACTACCATAATGAAATCCGCGTCCTGCCCGCCCTGCCACGCCGCCGCGACCATGGCGCGTTCCAGTCGTTTGCCGGGGGAGAATATGCCGGGCGTATCGACGAAGACGATCTGCGCCTTGTCATGAATGGCAATGCCGCGCACCAGCGTGCGGGTGGTCTGGACCTTGTCGGAAACAATCGTTACCTTCGCGCCAACCAGACTATTAATGAGTGTGGATTTGCCCGCATTCGGCGCACCCAGGACGGCCACGACCCCGCAGCGCGTTTCCGGAAGCTCTGTCACGAGTCCATCTCTTCCAGATGGGTCAGCAGCATGGCGGCGGCCTGTTTCTCCGCCTTGCGGCGGGAACTGCCTTTGGATTTCGTCGGCGGGTGGCCTTCGACACAGACTTCGACTTCGAACATTGGCGCGTGGTCTGGGCCGTCACGGGAAACCAGCGTATACATAGGCAGGCCAAGGCCCTTTGCCTGCGCCCATTCCTGTAATCCGGTCTTGGCGTCGCGGGGCGGTTTTTGCCGGATTTCGATATCCGCGCCCCACAACGCCAGGATCACACGGCGGCATTCGTCCAACCCCGCCTCCCGGTATAGCGCGCCGATCGTCGCCTCCAGAATATCGGCCAGGATATTGTCGTTATCCGCGCCGCCCGCGGCCCGTTCCGCCGCCGACAGCTTGATGATCGCGCCGATATTCAGGCGGCGGGCGATGCGCGCCAGGATGCGGCCCTGCACCAAAGCGGCATGGCGCTTGGCCAGGTCGCCTTCCGCCTCTTCCGAGAAACGTGTAAACAGCTCATCCGCGACAATCAGGTTCAGCGCGCGATCCCCTAAAAATTCCAGCCGTTCGTAGTTGCGCTTGGATCCCGTGCTGGAATGGGTGATGGCGGCTTTCAGCAGTTCTTTATCTTTAAAGCTATAACCGATAATGGCTTCGATCGCGGCTATGGATTTATCGAAAGACCCAGGCATGGTCACTTGCCCTGCACGGATTGCAGGTCGATAGTCGCGACGGGCCGCACTGCCTTGAACAGGCGTTCATAGCGGATGGTCCAGGGCCACTTCCAGAATTCGGCAAGGCCCGCCGTGCCATTGGTGGAAAAGAAAATCATCGATGCGCGGCCGACCATGTTTTCTTCCGGCACGAAACCGACGCCGCCATTCATCACGCGGCTGTCCAGCGAATTGTCGCGGTTGTCGCCCATCATGAAATAATGACCTTCGGGCACCTTGAAGGCTTCGGTGTTGTCCAGCGGCTGGTCGTCGGAAATCTCATATATATAATGAACGATACCGTTCGGCAGCGTTTCCAGATATTTCGTGACGGTCAGGTCTCGACCGGCCTCCTCGATTTTCTGCAGGCCGCCCAAAGCTTCCCGTTTCACCATCTTGCGATTGATATACAGGCGGCCATTGATCACCTGGATCGTGTCGCCGGGCAGGCCGATCACGCGCTTGATGTAATCGACCGACGTATCATGCGGCAGTTTGAACACGACGACATCGCCACGTTGCGGCGCCTTGCCGTCCGCCCAGACGCGGCCTTCGATCGGGGCGGCGCCGAAGGGGAAGGAAAACCGCGAATAGCCATAGGACGGTTTGGAGACGAACAGGTAATCCCCGATCTCCAGCGTCGGCCGCATGGAACCGGACGGGATATTGAACGGCTCGAACAAGAACGTGCGGACGGACAGGGCCAGCAACACCGCGATCAGCCCGGTGCGGAACAACTCGCCCCATTCCTCCCGCGCGTTCAGGGGCGGCGATTTTTCTTTCTTGACGGGTCCGGTTTCGGAAGGAAGCGTGTCTTCGGTCATGTTAAATCCAGTGTTGCCATGGTTTTAGCCAATCCGGCGCGATTTTGCCAGAGATTTGACGCAGGCAAGGTCAGGGGTATAGTTTGAAGCATTCCAGCAGGAAGGGATATAGAAATGAGAAACGAATATAATAATATGTCTAATATTTTGTTTTTTCTACCACCTCCATCGGGTCAGCAGCACCCTCCGCAACCGAAGCCAGTGCCTATCAACCCCTTCCCGATGATCATCAAATAAAGCCTATACAGCTTCGATCATCACATGCGCCGCCGCCAGCGGCGGCTCATCGGTCAGGGATAGATGCAGCCTGGCCTCCATACCGTGGGGGATCATTTTTTCAAGACGCCGCAACGCCCCGCCGGTCAGCACCAGCGACGGCCTGCCCGACGCGTCGTTCACCACACCAATATCCTTCATAAATACACCGTGGTTAAACCCCGTGCCCAGCGCCTTGGAACACGCCTCCTTGGCGGCGAAGCGCTTGGCGTAGGTGTCGATATGCGTCCCGGCCGCGCGGCGGCGCTCAGCCTTGGCGATTTCCGCATCGGTAAAGCAGCGGCGGATAAACCGATCGCCAAAACGCTCCAGCGTCTTTTCAATGCGCTGAATATCGATCAGGTCGCTGCCCGTGCCGATGATCATGAGGCCGCCCCCGTCTTGGGGCCTTGCATATAACGCCGCATATACACTGTGCGCATCATCCGCACCGGCCAGCAGAGCAGAAGGTAAGACAGCGGCCACGACACCAATCCGCAGATGATACTTCCAGCCGTTAACGGCAACAGCAATTTCATGGGTTCATGGATGATGATGGTCCAGGTGTAATCCTGCGGCAGCGCCACGGTCTCCGCATGGCCGAACAGGTCAAACAGATTGATGCCGATTTTATAATCGATCCAGAACAGGACCGGCAGGGTCGAAGGATTGCCGATGGCGGTGCCGATAAACGCCGCCAGCCAATTGCCCCGCACCATCCAGGCCAGCGCGAAGGATTGCAGGACATGCGTGCCGATAAACGGGCTGAACGACACGGCAATGCCGGATGCCAGGCCCGCCGTGATGCGATAGGTGGAATCCCCTGTGCGGAAGATGCGGTGACGCCAATAGATCAACGCGCGCCGCCAGCCCATGGAAGGCCAGATTGTTTCACGCAATTTGCCTTTAAAACTTAACGGGAATTTGCGCTTGAACATATTTTAAAAATACCTTGTCATTCCCGCGAAAGCGGGAATCCCCTCGTGATTATCCGCGCTGCCGGGGCATATCCCCACGAGATTCCCGCTTTCGCGGGAATGACAAATGAGAAGATGGCGAAGGACGCTCATCGCCCCCTCGCCCGCTCAACCTTCGCCACTTGTGGCGTCGCCCTCAACGCCGCGATAATATTGTTCAGATGCTTGGTATCGTTCACGTAAACGTCCAGCATCATATCCCAGAAATCGAAGGAGCGGTTGGTGATTTTGAGGTTAGTGATGTTGCCGCCGTTTTTGGCGATGACGATGGACAGCGTGCCCAGCGCGCCGGGTTCATTGTTGATGGTGACGTCGAGACGGCCGACATGGGCTTCGGATGCGTCCGGCCCGTTATCCCAGGAGACGTCCAGCCAGCGTTCCGGCGTGTCGGCGAAATTCTCCAGCGTGTCGCAATCGATCGTGTGAATGGTCACGCCTTTTCCGGTGGTTACAATGCCGACGATGCGGTCGCCGGGCAGCGGGTGACAGCACCGCGCGTAGTGGACGGCCATGCCGGGGATCAGGCCCTTGATCGGCATCGGCGCGCCCGCGCCTTTGTTTTTTACAGCAACACTGGAAGACTGGCTCTGCTGCTCTACTTCCGAGTCGCTCGGTTTCTTCGCGGTCTCTGATTTATGCGCCGGGAAAATGGCGCGGAATACGTCACGGGCGACAATATTGCCGGACCCGATGCCCGCGAACAGATCGTCGACTTCATCAACCCGGAAATGGTTGATCACACCGGCGACAGCTTTTTCCGTGTATTCGTAATCCTCCATCTGGAAGATTTTCTGCAGCATCGCCTTGCCCAGCGTCACGTACTGGTCGCGCTGCTGCTGCCTTATGAAGCGACGGATATGCGACCGCGCCTTGCCGGTGACGACGAAGCGTTCCCAGGTCGGCGACGGCGTCTGGTTTTTGGCCGTAATAATTTCGATCTGGTCGCCGTTGTTCAGCTTGGTATTCAGCGGCGCAATCCGCCCGTTGATTTTCGCGCCCACGCATTTATCACCCACCGCCGAGTGCACGGCATAGGCAAAATCGACCGGCGTCGATCCCATCGGCAATTCAGTGAGGTCCCCTTTGGGAGAGAACACATAGACCTGGTCCTGGAACAATTCCAGCTTGGTGTTTTCCAGGAAATCCTCGGGCCGCGCCTCCTGCTCGATAATATCCAGCAACTCCCGCAGCCAGCGGTATTTCTTCATGTCCTGAAGGTCGGAACTCCTGTCCCCGCCCTTATAGGCCCAATGCGCGGCGACGCCGAGATCAGCCTCCTCCGCCATG
>JBGAQU010000081.1:0-12302 GCA_044220535.1 Alphaproteobacteria bacterium
ACCGCCTGCGCGGTAAAAATGTTATCGCCACCGCCGCCGCCCCTAATCGCCTGACCCAGGACAGGCTGGATCAGGCAAGACAGGATTGGGAAGGTACATTCGCGCCTCTGCCTGCGCCGCGCGTTGCTGTATTGATCGGCGGCAACAGCCGCACCCATCACCTGACACCTGAAATCACCCAACGTCTGGTGACACAGTTGAAGGATCTGGCCGGTCAGGGTTTCAGCCTGATGATCACCACATCACGCCGCACCGGCAAGGAAAACGAAGCCGCGCTGCGCAACGCACTGAAAGGCACCAAAGCCTGGATCTGGGATGGCAAGGGCCGCAACCCTTATTTTGGCATGCTCACCTGGGCCGGATTTATCCTGGTGACATCAGACAGCGTCTCCATGGTCTCCGACGCCGCCTCCACAGGCCGCCCCGTCTACATGATCCCGCTCGAAGGCGGCAGCCCGCGTTTTGACTTCTTTCACAAAAGCCTGATCGACCGCGGCGTCATCCGCCGCTTCGAAGGCTCTCTCCTGCCCTATGCCTACAGCCCGCTGGACGACGCAGGCATGGTGGCCGCGGAAATCCGCAAACGATATTCTCAACTTTTTGATAATAAACAATAAAAATCGCTGGGTTTGCCGGGCCACACCAAATCGGCTATGATAGGCCACAAACCCCATGGATGCATTATGACAAGAAACGAAACCGTAAAAGCCCGTACCAAGGCAGGCGATAACTTTGTTGTGCGCGAAGCGCGATCAGACGCCGACTACCACAGCGCCTATCCCATCATCCGCCAGTTGATCCCCGATCTGGACATGCAGACCTATGCCCAGCGCGTTTATGTTGCGCGCGCCACCGGTTACCGCATGTTCGTGGCGGAAATCGCGAGCGAGATCATCGGCATCATCGGTATCGTGCCGAACTATAATTTGCATGACGGCTACGTCACCTACATTGAACACGTCGTAATCGATGCAAAACATCGCGGTCACGGCTACGGCACATCGCTGATCCAGTTCGCCGAACAACGCGCGCGGGAAGAAGGCTGTAAACTGATCCAGCTCGATACCGATATCGGGCACGACGAAGCCGAAAACCTCTATCGCAAAAACGGATACGCCTATATCGGCAAATACCACCAGAAAGAACTGGACCATCGTAATCTGGCGGCTCCTCTGCCCGTTCCGGCACGTGAAACCAAACTCTCCGCGGCCGAATGACCGTTCTGATCTACCAGGACTATGTGCACAATAACGGCTTGTTGCTGCGCGCGCTGGTCGAACATTTCGGGGCAGACTCTGTCCGCTTCTGTGATGCGGATGACATACGCAACGGTATTCTTGATCCCGCCCGCCTTTTCATCATGCCTGGAGGCGCGGATCTTTATTACTGCGAAAAACTCAACGGCGCGGGCAACGCCACTATCCGCAAATGGGTGGAGTCCGGTGGCGCTTATCTCGGTATTTGCGCAGGCGCTTACTATGCTTGCCGCTCTATCGAATGGGCGAAGGATACAGCGCATGAAATCACAGGTTCACGCGAATTGGATTTTTTTATCGGCACGGCTGTCGGCCCCCTATACGAATTGATCGAACACCCCGACATGAACGGCTCCCTGGACGGTTGCGCCACGCTTCGCTATAACGATGGTGATCTGGATCTTGAAGGTAATGTTTATTATTCCGGCGGCCCTGCTTTTATCGGCAACACCGATAATGTCCAAGTGCTGGCAAGCTACATGCATTCAAATGACCCTTACCCTGCCATTGTTGAATGCAATGTTGGCAGGGGCAAAGCCATCCTGGTCGGCCCGCACCTTGAAAGCGGCGCGGATGTCAGGCCTCGCGCCACATACACATACCGGAATGACTCGCGTGCCTGGCAGAATTTAATCGTAAAAAAACTGGAGCCACATCGCGGCATCCAGGAAAAAATATGGAGTGCCATCCTCGAACGATGCTCGGCCAAAACAGGGACTTGAGAAATGAAACGCACGAAAATCGCAGTGTACAGCGATTATCCGGCAGAGTCGGGCGTCATACGCTACAGCCTCGCGGAATCCTTCAACACCCGCAGCATGGACACGCGCTATATCGGCCAGAAGGATATACTCGACAGATCCGCTTGCAAACCCGACACCGTAATCGTCTTACCGGGCGCGCCGCATGGCGACGGCTATCGCAGCCAGCTAAGAGGCGATGGATATAAAAATCTTCGGCGGCATTTATATGATGGTGGCGGACTGCTTACAATCTGTGCGGCGACATATACATCCTGTCCTTCATATACCTTCGAAAAAGATGATGGGACGATTGTTACCCATACATCGGATTTCGCCATACTGAATGCACACTCACACGGCCCCATCAAGGAATTATCCGATCCTGATAAACGTTGGGGCGGCGCATGGGCGCGGCATGATGTCGCCATACTTAATTTTAAAGATGAATATGGAGATGAGCACGAAACGGGAGTCTGTTATTCCAAAGGCGGGCTTATTAATTTAGACCCCGCCGAACAATGCGACATTATCGCCCGCTTCAAAAAACTCGCAGGCCGGCCACCTGCTATTGTAGGAAAATCTTTTGGTCCAGGATATGCGGTATTCAGCCCCGTCAGTATCGATGTCAGCGGCGCGCAGATGAAAGACCGTATTATCCCAATCGACGATCATTTTAAAAACGCGAAAATCTATGCCCAGGAACTGGCTGCCGTCGAACAATCCCGCAACCGCCTGTGGAATACGATCTGGCGTAAACTGACTTTTTAGGCTTCTCCCGTTTTTTTCTTCGTCATCGCCAGTGATATCGCCGCCCCGCCGACCAGCAGGAATACGGTGATGCCAAAGGTCAGAATCGGCGCGACATCCCCTACATAATGGTCATAGAAAATCTCCGCCCCGATAAAGGCGAGGATCAGCGCCAGCGCATATTTCATATACGCAAACCGCTCCAGCACCGCAGACAAGGCAAAGAACAATGAACGCAAACCAAGGATCGCGAACATATTGCTGGTAAAGATAATAAACGGATCAGTCGTGATCACAAAAATCGCCGGGATGCTGTCCACCGCGAAGATCACGTCCGATATCTCAATCAGGCACAGGCTTAAAAACAGCGGCGTAGCATAGCGCCGGATGACGCCCTGCTCATCAGCCTTACGCACGAAAAACTTTTCATTCTCGATCTGCATTGTCACATGCATGTGTTTTTTCAGGAAGGCCAGGATACGGCTGTCCTCAAAACTGACCTTCTCATCGTCGTCCTTCATAAACAGCATACGAATGCCCGTAAACATCAGGAACGCGCCGAACACCAGCAATATCCAGTCGAACTGCGAAATAATCAGCGACCCCGCGCCGATCATCACGCCGCGCAGCACGATCACGCCCATAATCCCCCAGAACAGCACGCGATGCTGATACTTCGCGGGGATGGAGAAATGCATGAAGATCAGCGCCATGATAAACAGATTGTCCATCGACAGGCTCAGCTCGACGAAATATCCGGTAAAGAAATTGGCGCCCGCATTGGCGCCCATGGTCATCCACACCCACACGCCGAACGCGCAGGCCAGCGCCATATAGAACCCGCACATCGTTAGGCTCTGCCGCACCGAAATTTCATGATTGCCGCGATTAAGGACTTTTAGATCAAGCACAAGCAATGCGCCAATGGCCACGATGAACAAACACCACAACCACACATCGTGCCCCATCCATTCGGAAGACAGAAAATCCATGACAACCCTCTGCCCGCCGCCAGACGGGCCTTTCTAAAGCCGTTTATGTAAGGAAGGGTGTCAGATCTCATAAATATCATGGCCGGGTCATGACATGTATCAAAGCTGGGCGCCTTTATCCATTATATATAGTAATTTTCTTACAAGAAGTTAAGAGGGAAGATGATGATAAACATTGATATTTTACCCCGTTCAACGCTAAAACCGCTCTTATGACACTAAAACCCGTTCATATTGTCGGCGGAGGGCTGGCAGGCTCCGAAGCCGCCTGGCAACTGGCGCAGGCCGGCGTGCCCGTTATTCTGCATGAAATGCGCCCCATACGCGGCACGGACGCCCACAAGACCGACAGCCTGGCCGAACTGGTCTGCTCCAACTCCTTCCGTTCGGACGACGCGGAAAACAACGCGGTCGGCCTGCTCCACGCCGAAATGCGCAAATGCAATTCCCTGATCATGCGCGAAGGCGACAAGGCTGCTGTCCCCGCAGGCGGTGCCCTGGCCGTTGATCGCGACGTATTTTCCCAAAATGTCACGGCGGCGCTGGAAGCCCACCCTCTGATCACCATCGACCGCAACGAAGTCGCAGGCCTTCCGCCTGAAGACTGGGACAGCGCGATCATAGCAACCGGTCCTCTCACCTCCCCAGCGCTCGCTGAAGCCATAAGAAATCTAAGCGGCCAGGACGCGCTCGCCTTCTTCGACGCCATCGCCCCCATCGTCTATAAAGACAGCATCAATATGGAGAAAGCGTGGTTTCAATCCCGCTACGATAAGGAAGGCCCCGCAGGAACGGGCAAGGACTACATCAACTGCGCCATGAACCGCGATGAATACTATGCTTTCATCGAAGCCCTGCTCGCCTCCGACAAAACCGAATTCAAGGAATGGGAAAAGAACACGCCGTATTTCGAAGGCTGTATGCCGATTGAAGTCATGGCCTCCCGCGGCCCCGAAACATTGCGTTTCGGCCCGATGAAACCGGTCGGCCTGACCAGCCCGCACACCAGTGAACGGCCTTACGCGGTCGTGCAGCTGCGCCAGGACAACGCCCTCGGCACCCTCTACAACATGGTCGGCTTCCAGACGAAGATGAAATACGCCGAACAGACCCGCGTCCTGAAAATGATCCCGGGGCTGGAAGACGCCAATTTCGCCCGCCTCGGCGGCCTGCACCGCAACACTTTTATCAATTCCCCGAAACTGCTGGATGGCACGCTGCGTATGAAAGCCATGCCCCGCCTGCGCTTCGCGGGCCAGATCACCGGCTGCGAAGGCTATGTCGAAAGCGCCTCCGTCGGCATCATGGCCGCCCGCTTCGCCGCAGCCGAACGTCTCGGTCAGGTGATCACCACACCCCCAGCAACCACAGCCATGGGTGCGCTTCTGAACCACATTACAGGCGGTGCCGACGCCGAAACCTTCCAGCCCATGAACGTCAATTTTGGCCTGTTTCCCGATATTGACGCCAAAGACGCCCGTGGCAGGCTATTAAGGGGTGCAGATCGCAAAAAAGCCCTGTCCGCCCGCGCTTTGAATGATATAGATACTTGGATTAGCGGCACAAGTATGCAAGCCGCATAATGTTGACATAATATAATGTCCATGCTAAGTAATTGGCATGAAATGGATTGATCCGATTCAACATTTTATTCGCGCCGCTTTGCCTCCATCTATGGCTGAGCCAGACAATAATCCAATAAAAATGAGATTTATGCCAATGTCATTAAATGACTGGCTCAGCCGCTCAGCATACCCGCTTCGGGGATGGTCAAGGTACGATCTTAATCTTGAACTTGGCAAAATTTTTGCAGATATCACTTTATCACCAAGCTTTGATACTTTACTGGATGCCAATGAAGCGCTTTATGATCTGCCAATAGTTTTACAAGACTTGAGAGCAGAAAATGCTGCCGGCATGTGTTATGCGGACGCTATCGCCTTGAACAATTCTACAGCACGAACGAAAAACCCATTTTACAGCCCGTTAGGTTATAAGGAAGGTGAAACACTTATCCACGAATTCCGCCATGGATTCCAACTCAGCAATTCTTCATTTGGATACGTTAGATCATATGATATGAGGCAGAAACTTTTAGAAAGCTTTGTTCTGGAGGCAGATGCCAATGCATTTTCTGCAACCGTATGTTATGAACTTAAAGAAATTCATAAAAATCCGGGATATTGGAGAGCTTTTAAAGGTAAACACCCTTTAATTGCTTCTGCTTTCCATCAGTCTATAAAGCAAGATAAGCAAAATTTCTTTTCTGGATTCGCACAAAAAGAAGCTTTTTTGGCTTGGTTTACCAGCGCAGATACAGTGAATTTTTATGCTAATAAATTTTCCACTGATATCAAAAAAATAATGAGTGGCGATGTACGGAAACAAGCGGAAAAATTTGCGCGAAGAAAAGCGGCCTATGAAACTCTTTGTAATACGTATTATAATTCAGAGCGTGTTCGATTACTGATCGGACCGGATGTAAAAAACGCATCAGATGATCAAATAGCGCCTGTGCAGAAGGTTCATCAGCCGGCACCCGCCTCAGGCGTTATGCCTTACAAAACAGCCCAGGGTGAACTAAGAGATCGCAGTGATTATCTGGACATTAGCAACTTTCCCTATGGGGAAGAATTCTATTTTTTAAACGTTTCAGATAAAAATCTCCGTCGTTTGACAGCTTTACAAAGTGACTATGATTATTGGCAGGCAAATATCAGAGAGCGTTCTAAAGAATGGGAAAGCGCATATAAAAATGATGCTGCCCCTTCCTTTTAATTCAAATAATCTCGAATCCTAACACTTGCGTCTCTGCCTGATTTTTCCGACAATGCGGTAACAAGGCGGAACCCTATGCCCAGATTTTTTCTGATTACCGTTATGCTTGCCGCAATCGCCAGCCCGGCTTGGGCACAGACCGTGCCAGCTGTGCCGGTCAAACCCGGCCCGCCGCCTCTCACCATTGTGAAAGACACAGCGCCCAAACAAAGAATCGTTCCCGCGATGGATGATGCGCCTGTCACAAAATCCGACATTCTCGGCATCATTGTTCAGGTCGAAGGCACGGTTGCCATCAAAGGCGGGGCCAAAGACGCCAAGCCTTCGCCCACTGCCGCTAACGCTCCGCTCCATTTACATGACACAGTGGCCACCGGCCCGAAAAGCCGCGCCCTGCTGCTGCTGATTGACGGCACGCAAATGATCCTGGGTGAAAACGCGACTTTTTCCCTCGATGATTACAGCTTCGATCCTGAACAACCCGGCATGAACAAGGCCCGTTTCAATTTCGCGGCGGGCGCATTTCTCTATGTCAGCGGCCTGGTCGCAAAGGCCGTCAGCCCGGATGTAAAACTGGAAACGCCGCACGGCTCCATCGGCATTCGCGGTACCGTGGTCTGGGGCGGGCAAATCGATGAAAGCTATGGCGTGCTGGTCGTCGAAGGTCGCGTCACGGCTGACGGCCCGCGCGGCCGCGTCGGCGCGGATACTGGCCAGGCTATCGATTTCCGCACCGGCACAAAATCTGTCCCAAGCCGTGCCGTTTGGTCGCCCGAACGGTTTAATGCCGCCCTCTCCATGATCGTAATCAAGGAACCGTTCGAAGCCGAAGCGCAGATCGCCAAAATCCGCCAGACACATGAAGGCTTCACGCCATCCAAGCCACCGCCCCCTGCCGCGCCGGCCGCCGCCCCATGGTCGCCGACTATGCCCAAAGTCGATCTGCCCAGCATGCCTGTTCAGCCGTCCGGCCCGTCCACCGCGCCTGAATTCGAAAAGCTGGAACGCCAGGATCTGGAGAAACCGAAGGAAGTCTACGTGCCCAGGGAAAAAGGGCTGTAATTTCAGCAGGCCATCCAAAGCCGCAACGCATAAAACGGTGGCGGCAAGGCCAGGCGGCAGTCCCGCAGATCATAATCCAGCGCCCTGATATGCCCGAGCCACAGGCGTGCCTGCCGTACCGTCACGCGTTCTATCCGCCCCGCAGGCTTCGCTTGCTTCAACAAACCTTCAGCATGCCTGCAAACATCCCGCACGATCTCTTTCAACGCCGCCGGATCATTCACATTCACCGGCAACAAACACCGCCCCTGCCGCGCCAGAAATGGCACACTGCGCAGAATGCCGGCAAGCCCGTACGCCGTCGAGATAATCTCCGCATCGCCGCCCCCACCCGCAATCAATGACGCCATGCGCAACAACGGCGCGTTCACGCGGCCTGCATACTCCGCCAGCGCCTCGATATTTTCCATCGGCGCATCGTCAAGATCACGCTCCCGCGCTATCAGTAGGTTTTCAAATTCATGATGCGGCAATTTGCACCGCCGGACCGCCCTCGCTAACGCCTGCGCCACCTCATGCGCGGGCGCGAACTCTCCGTTATAAATCTGGTCCAGCGCGTCCCGCCACCATTGCAGGCGGATCAGCCCCAGCGTCGGCTGGCTCACCGTCTCGCGCACCTTCGCGATTTCGTGGTTAAACGCATACAGCGCCCAAAGATCCGGGCGCACAGGCGCAGGCATCAACAGAGCGGCCAGAAACCGGTCCCGGTCATGTTGCCGGACGATAGCGCTGCAATGATCTGATATGGATTGCATGGTGTAAGCAGTTAAGGTTGCCAGTCTTTAAGATAGGCCTTTTCCTCATCAAACGCGAACGCTCTGTCGCAAATTCTTTTCCCGCCGGACCTGATTCTTGCCCATTCGCTTTCAAAAAGCTGTAAACCCACCAGCCGCGCTTTTGAAAACAATTCCAGATCCCTGTCGTTATCCAGAAAAGCGTCGGCGTTATCGTTTAAAATCAAATCCGCGATCTGAAGGTTGTCCATCCCCTCGATCAGCTTTGGGTCCTTAATAATTTTCAAAATTTCCGTTACGGGGTCAAAAGCTATGCTTAATAACTCCACCAGCAAATTCTGCTTGTTGCCGATGACTAATAACGATCGGGGCGGGTCCATGTCCAACCCAGCATTTTTTGGTACATCAAGACCAAGAATAAAGAGAAATATATTCAGAAACGTTTCAGGATCCTTATTGATAAGGGCGTCGGCCCTGACGCTTTGGACATTTCCCTGACTGGAAAGACGATCTTCTATGATATCCGATGTCTCAAGATTGCGGGTTAACCCCGCCGTGATGATCAGCAAGGGATAGCTGATCGGCTGACCTGCGAGAAACGCCGCCATGCGGTTCACTTCCTCGCGCCCCTGCTCGCTCAACGGCACGGCCCCGGCAAGCTCTTCGTCTTTCACATTGGAGCCATGCCGGGCCAGCCACAATTGCAGAGGTGGCAGACCGGTCCGGTTGAAATCGCCGTTCATAATTGGTCTTAAATCGGTGCAACGCGCCCCAAAGGCCCGATAACCGAGGCTACAGGGCTTGCATCAGCAACCGTTCCAAAAGTCTCAGGCGCAACTGAGGCTTTTCCGCTCAATGCCTGTTCGATCTCTTCAAGGGATCTATTGGAAGAAACTTTAAGCAATCTATCGGTTGCATACATAATTTCACCCAGACCAGCGTTTTGATTAAACGCGTCCTTAACCGCGGCCATCTGGCCCTGCTGAACGGTGACGACATAGCGGTTCATTTTTGCGTTACTTTCAACCATAACAGCCTCCACTAAAGTAATATGACTAATTCTTATAGCCGCACATCCCCCTATTGTCAAACTTTCTATTAAATGTAGATTGTTCAAGGATTTAAATTTGAAAAACGGAGACAAACATGACCCTCACCCTCCCCGAACTCCCCTATGCCTATGACGCGCTCCTGCCTTACATGTCAAAGGAAACCCTGGAATTCCACCATGACAAGCATCACAAGGCCTATGTCGATAAGGGCAACGAACTGCTGCAAGGCTCCGGCCTCGAAGGCAAGTCGCTGGAGGATGCGATGGTCGCGGCCTATAAAGACAAATCCAAAGTCCCCTTGATCAACCAGCTGGGCCAGCATTTCAACCATATCCATTTCTGGCACTGGATGAAAAAAGGCGGCGGCGGCAACAAACTGCCTGGCAAGCTGGAAAAGCAACTGACTTCAGACCTCGGCGGCTTCGACGGTTTCAAAAAGAAATTCATTGAGGCTGGCGTGGGCCAGTTCGGTTCCGGCTGGTGCTGGCTGACGCTCGATCCCGCATCGGGCAAACTTGAAATCACCAAAACCCCGAACGGTGAAAACCCGCTGGTGCATGGCAAGACACCCCTGCTCGGTTGCGACGTGTGGGAACACAGCTATTACATCGACTACCGCAACGCCCGCCCGAAATACCTTGAGGCGTTCGTGGACAGCCTGATCAACTGGGATTATGTCGGTGAACTCTACGAAAAAGGCCCGATGAAAATCGCGGCATAAATAAAAAAAGGGAGCCTGAAGGCTCCCTTTTTTAGAACTTAAATTTCGGTCCCTCATAAGGCAGCCTCGGACCTTGAGGCCCGTCATCAAATTCTTCCCGTGTGGGAAATAAATCTAATTCCGGCTCTGGCGCCCTTACTCTTCTAAAAAATTCTCCAATACGCTCTATCCGAAGCTCTTGAAGCGTTACAAAATCTTCTTCTCGCTCTGCACAAGACGGGTAATTAGCCATTATCAAACCCTCTATGATTGTTCATATATTTATACATAAAAACACAGGCTTTTGCAAATTTACGTGTATTTTCCAAAAACCGTCACCGATTAACTCTATCCTGTTGTAAAATTATCTCATGGCAAAAGTTGCCGTGGTAACGGACATTCATTTTAACCATGATGGCCCTAACAAAAAAGCCTGGAAGCCCCTGAACTCGTCGACCGTTTCGTCCGGGCTGCCAATAAGAAAAAAGCCGATTGCGCCATCGATCTCGGCGACCGGGTGAACAAGACCAGCGCGGAAAAAGACCGCGCATGGCTGGAACAGGCTTTGGCGAGCGCCCGCGGCAGGATAGTGCTCTGCACCCATATTCCGCTGGACAATAATGACAAGGACTATGAGCACAGCCTGAAACGCGACAAAGCGTCCTACCTCTCCTTTTTCAGGGAAGGCCCGGAAATCCGGGGACTGTTAAAAGGTCGAAGCCTGTATGGCCGGCCACCGCCATCGCAACCGCCTCAGGATCATGGACGGCATCCCCTATTTCACCTTCCAGGCCCTAACCCAGCTGGATAAAAAGAGCGGCCATGCCTGCGGCGCCTTCCGCCTGATCGACTTTGAAGACGATCAAATTCGGATCAAAAGCTATGGCCGAAAATAGAAAGACATTGTAATCATTAAAGAAAATGGCAATACAAAAAAATATATCATTTTCAATAATATTGACCGCACAGGTAAAATGTAATAACATGACCCGCATGAAACCATTATTACGCCTCGGCTATGTAACGGACATTCATTCCGGATCCGAAAAACCCAATAAACGGGGATCGAAAGCCCCACAATTGACTCAAAAATTCGTTCGTGTCTCAAACCGTTTAAATGTCGATCTCGTTGTTATAGGTGGCGACCTGGTCCAATTCCAAGACGGTGTGACCCAAGCCATGGGTCATCTTCGCCAGCTTAAAAATATTTTCAGCGCCGTGGCCGCGCCCCTTCTTTATAATCTGGGTAATCATGAACGTTATTTAATGTCGTCACCGGCACTTCAAAAATTTCTCGATATGCCGGACGAATCTTATGTACGGAAGAAAAACGGATTCACGGTTATCATGTGGAACCCGAATGTCCTGATTGACGATCATGGCCTGTCCCTGCGTCCATCCGACCTTGAATGGCTGCAAAAAACTTTAAATGCCGCAACATCCCCTTGCATCGTTTCAACACATGTCCCGCTGGATAACGACTCTTACGACGATCATCATGTCCAAAAACATGACCGCAGGCCATTTGTATCATTTTATCCGCAAGGACCGGATGCGAGAAACATAATCGAAGAGTCTGGAAAGGTCATCATGTGCCTGGCGGGTCATCGTCACCGCAACAGACATCGCGAAATCAACGGCATCCATTACCTGACACGGCAATCACTGGTGCAGGCAGACAGGATGGCCGACCCGCCCTACGGCGCATTCTCGATGATCGATATCTATGAAGACACCATCAAAGTCAAAGGCTTTGGCCGACAGCAAAAATCAATGTGCCTTTCTTACTGCACGCCTTCGGCATTTACATCCGCAGCAAAGCCAATCGCGGAACTTGAAATCGCTTAGGACGCACTGCCCTTCCGCTTTGCCCGCGCCTTCGCCGCCATCAAATTCAGGCATTCCACGCTCATGGAGAACGCAATCGCCGCATACAGGAACCCGCGCGGAATGTGGAAGTCGAGACCATCCGCAACCAGCGCCACGCCGACCAGCAGGATAAAGCTCAAGGCCAGCATCTTTACAGTTGGGTGTCTGTTGACAAATCGGCTGACCGGTTCAGACGCAAACATCATAATGGCGATGGCGATCACGACCGCTGCAATCATGATTTCCAGATCATTGGTCATTCCCACGGCGGTAATAACCGAATCCAGCGAAAAGACCAGGTCCAGCATGACGATCTGCATTACTATAAAAGCGAATGACGCCTGTTTTTTATGGGCGATATCTTCCGGG
>JBGAQU010000082.1:0-12153 GCA_044220535.1 Alphaproteobacteria bacterium
GCGCAATCCTTGACCATTGCGCATCCGTAAACCAGAATAAATCAGACATATATCAATCCTCCTTAAGGAGATTGAATCATGCCGGGCGGAAAATGGGAATCGGAATTAGCAGATCGCGTTAATGGGTCCGGACCCTAGTAAAGTTCAAATTATGCGCGTCACAGATATAATAGCGCAAGGAAAAGCAGCTCAAGCACCAGAAGCGAAAGCAAGAGTCTATGATTTTATGGCAAAAATCTTAGAGAAAAGGCTTGATTTAGCGGAACATTTTGTTATTGCCGCTTTCAATGAAAGATTAAATAATCTTTCCAGTAAGCTTTTTGAAACATTGCTGGAAAAAACACCATATGCGATCACTACTGATCAGCTCAATCTGTATGCTAAAAAGATAAATATTTTAACAGGCATGGATCAGAAAAGAAATTTTGACTGTATCATGCAAATTTTTGAAATTAGAACAGATCTGGCCGCCGGATTTAAAATAAACGGAGTGTCGGCCGCAAATGTGCAAAGGCCAAAGGAAGAGCCTCGCAAACGAAGCTTTTGGAGGTTTGATATTTAAGAGTTTTATTATACTTATTTTACATGACCGAACTCCACATCCCCGTCCTGTCCCCTGTGATCGCGAAAACCGAGGCGCCTGCGCCGGATGACTCGCGGCCGTTCAGGATCCATTCGGATTACAAGCCAGCGGGGGACCAGCCTGCGGCAATTAAAGAACTGTGCGCGTCGATCCGTTCGCAGGAGAAGGACCAGGTGCTGCTGGGCGTCACCGGCTCCGGTAAGACCTTTACGATGGCGCATGTGATTCAGGAGCTGCAGCGGCCCGCCCTGATCATGGCGCCGAACAAGACGCTGGCGGCGCAATTATATGCGGAGATGAAAGGGTTTTTCCCGGAGAACGCGGTCGAGTATTTCGTGTCGTATTACGATTACTACCAGCCCGAAGCCTATGTCCCGCGCACGGATACTTATATCGAGAAGGATTCCGCCATCAACGAACAGATCGACCGGATGCGCCACGCGGCGACGCGGGCGATCTTCGAGCGGCGGGACTGCATCATCGTCGCCTCCGTCTCCTGCATTTACGGCCTGGGGTCGAAGGAGGATTACCAGGCGATGCGCCTCGACATCGCCAAGGGCCAGTCGATGGACCGGCAGGAATTGATCCGCATGCTGATCACCCTGCAATACAAGCGCAACGACATCGCGTTTGAGCGTGGCACGTTCCGGGTGCGCGGCGACACGCTGGAGCTGTTCCCCAGCCACATGGAGGATTCCGCCTGGCGCTTTTCTTTTTTTGGGGATGAGATTGAGGAGATCACGGAGTTTGACGCCCTGACGGGGCAAAAGGTGGCGAAGCTGGACGGCGTGCGCGTCTATGCCAATTCGCACTACATCACGCCTGGCCCGACCATGCAGCAGGCGATGAACGGCATCAAGGCGGAACTGAAAGACCGCCTCGCGTTTTTCGAGAAGGAAGGCAAATTGCTGGAGGCGCAGCGTTTGAACCAGCGCACGACCTTCGACCTTGAGATGCTGCAGGCGACCGGGATCTGCAGCGGAATCGAAAACTATTCCCGCTTCCTGTCGGGCCGCCTTCCGGGGCAGGCGCCGCCGACGCTGATCGAATACCTGCCGAAGGACGCGCTGCTGATCCTTGATGAATCGCATGCCATGGTGCCGCAGCTGAACGCCATGTATCACGGGGACAAGGCGCGAAAGACGATTTTGTCCGAATACGGGTTCCGCCTGCCAAGCTGCATGGACAACCGGCCTTTGAAGTTTGAGGAGTGGGAGGCGATGCGGCCGCAGACGATGCACGTCTCCGCCACGCCCGGCGACTGGGAGCTGGAGCGCACGGGCGGCACCTTCGCGGAGCAGGTGGTGCGGCCCACGGGCCTCGTCGACCCTCCGGTGATCATCCGCCCGACCGCGCATCAGGTGGACGATCTGATGGCCGAATGCAAGATTGTGGTGGAAAAGGGCGGGCGCGTGCTTGTCACCACGCTGACCAAGAAAATGGCGGAGGACCTGACGGAATACTTAAGCGAAAACGGCCTGAAGGTCCGCTATATGCACAGCGATATCGAGACGCTGGAGCGGATCGAGATTATCCGCGATCTGCGCCTCGGCGCGTGCGACATTCTGGTCGGCATCAACCTGCTGCGCGAAGGGCTGGACATTCCGGAGTGCATGCTGGTCGCCATACTGGACGCGGATAAGGAAGGGTATCTGCGCTCCCGCGTCTCCTTGATCCAGACCATCGGGCGGGCGGCAAGGAACGTGGAGGGCATAGCCATCCTCTACGCCGACAAAATCACAAAGAGCATGCAGGCCGCGCTGGACGAAACCGGCCGCCGCCGCGAAAAACAGCTGAAATACAACGCCGAGCACGGCATCACGCCTGAGAGCGTGAAGAAAAACATCACCGACATTTTGCGCAGCGACTACGAACGCGCCGACCACCTGAACATCGCCCGCGTGCCGGGCACGGATGATTACCTATCGCCCGATGAGGTGAAGAAGAAGATCAAGGAGCTGGAAGGGAAGATGCGCAAGGCGGCGAGCGAGCTGGAGTTTGAACAAGCGGCTAGGTTCAGGGATGACATTCGGAAGTATGAGGCGATGGATCTTGGTCTTGCTACCGAGCGACGTTAGTCCTAAGGCGACGCCTGCGGGAATCTCGGCGCGGGTGCCGGTTGCGGTTGTTTTGACCAGCCGTATCTTTCTTTGAACATTTCGGTGCCCAGGCTTTTGCCCATCAAAATCGGGATGAAAGGCGCGCCCGTGTTGATCATGTTGAATGTCCGGTGCCGCCCGTTCTGGAAGCCGATGCGTTCGGATAGCATCCATTCATTATCTCTTCGCCAGTCCAATCCCTCGCCCCAGTCTTCGTCATCAAACGCGCCGTCTGTTGAAAAATTCGCTATGGCGATTTCGCCTGGATAACCCAGTCCTGGGTTTAGATGTTTTATGCTTTCTTCTATGGTGCTGTGAAAAGGCGGAAAAGCAACATCATCTCCTTTGAGCGGCTCATCTTCGTATATCCTGATAAGATCGTCAAAAGATGCGGATCGCTTTTTCATTTCCTGCCCGATTATAAGGTCGCGGAGTTTTTGCGCATCGGCGAAGACGACTTCGTATTTATCGCTTTTATAAGTACTCAGGCCGGTTTCAAGGATGATGTGCCCGTCCGGATGAAGGGGCAGGGGAACGATGACCAAATACTCCGGATGGTTTTCAAAACCCTTTGGGTGGCCTTCGGATAGTATGTGGAGGAAATTGTCCGGATCTTCCAGCGCTTCCTCATAATCCTTGATCCCGTAGGCAAAAGAGCTTTGATAAAGGGGGAATGCATTGGTGCAGCGAACCCCTGTGATCCATCCGTTCTTTTCTTCGAAGTTAAGTTTCGTATGGCCACCAGCGGCGGTCAATTCCCAGTCGAAGTCATTTATTTTTTTGCCGGAAAAATAATCCTCCACAATGCCGGAACAGACTTTATAAATGCTTCTGTCCAGACTGACCGGGTCGCCTTCACATTTAAATTCATCGCCACGAACCGTGAACAGGTGGATTTTCGGCTTTTGGCCGCCCTCCACATAATGAATGCCCATCCAGTAATCCATCGGCTTTATATCGGTGGTTTCGCTATCGTCCCAGCTATGGACTTTGATTTTATAGAGTTCGGGCATCGTATATCCTTTTAAATAAGGTATGGGATATGGGTTAATTTATTGTCAATATGTCTATAAAATCAGGAAAATGCGTAAGGTAATAAGCAGAAGTCAAAAGTTGATTTGTTTAAACTTATGACACCAAATCATCCAGCTTCACATCCAGCGCCTCCGCTACTTGCGCCATAAAGCTCAGGCTGCCCTCCCGGTTGCCGGTTTCGATCTGGCTGATATAGGCAGATTTTGAGTGGACGGCTTTGGCGAGCTGATTTTGGGTCAGGCCGCGCCATTCGCGGATGGCTTTCATGGGGGATTCGCCGCGCACGATGCGGCACATGACGTCATGAGGGAAGGCTTCGCCGTCTTCCGCCTCTGCGCGGTCGTAGGCGCGGATGTCGTCTGCCATTTCCAATTGTTTATTTACGCATTTGTTCATAGATTTGTCTGGCGATATCGTTGATCCCCTGGTCATATTCGCCTTTAAGAACTTTCTTTTTCATCCATTCCCAAAATGCGACTTCATCCAGCGTTAAATCAATTTCGCCGGTTAAATCACCGTTTGGGGTCAGGGGGATGTTTCTGTTGGCATATTTCAGCCAGACCAGCCGGTCGCCATCCTGTTTTTTGGACAGCTTGACCACTCCCTTGCTTGGAAGTCCGTGGATCACTCCTATCCACTGGTCAATGCCGCGAACGACCTGATTCCTTCGTTCCTCAATGGTTGTAGCATTTCCCTTGCGTTTCGTATTAACGGCTTCCTTCCGGTATCCTTTAAACATTCTTTTCTCCTTCTTCCTATCCCTAGACCTTCCTATTCTAGGCGTCAAGTGTGGGAGAAGGTGGCCTGCAGGATGGCGGATAATCGGCTCTTCGTTCCAACGCATTGATATTATTGAGAAATATCGCGATATGATTAGATTTTATGCTTTAATGGCGATATGGTTAGGTATGAAGAAACCTACCCTTATCATTTTCGCAGGCGCAAATGGTTCCGGTAAAACCACTGCGGCAAAATATCTTTTGCCAAAGCAGGACATTATTGAATTCGTAAATACCGATGAAATTGCGAGAGGGTTGTCGCCGCTCAACCCTTCAGGGCAAGCGATGAAGGCAGGAAAGTTATTTATTGAACGCATTACACAATTGATCTCAGAACGTAGAAATTTTGCGGTTGAAACAACATTGTCCGGTAAAAAATTTGTACAACGCATGGAAGCGGCGAAAAAGGTCGGTTATCGAATAGAACTTAATTACATCTACACATCTGATGTTGAAATCAATCTTAAGCGCATCCAGGGCCGGGTCAAACAGGGTGGACATTTCGTTCCAGATCAAGACGTTCGCCGCAGATATGGGCGTAGTTTAAAGAGTTTATTTAACACTTACTTTGATTTATGTGATAAAATTAACATATATGATGTCAGTGGAAGTCCGGAGCCTGTTCGCGTGGCAACCTATGTTAAAGGTTTAGGGACAGCTATTAGTGCCATACACGTAAAGACATGGCTTGAGATTAAAAAAGCGGGTGGCTTAGATGAATGAGACTGTATTCCAAAAATGGCCAAAACAGTTTTTGTCGGATGACAAGTTGATGGCTGGCGTTGGCAAGGCTGTCATTGAAACGGCGCGGATGTTTAATACGCCCCTTATTTTAAAAGAAAACGGCAAAATCAAAGAAATCTCTCCTGCCGCCATGAAGCGCCGGCTGGCGAAGCGTAAATAAGCTTGCTCCATCTCTAATCCTCCCATAAACTACTCATCGACCGCCAACGCGGTCCGGGGCTTCGAAAACCTCGCCATTACGTGAGCGGCTGGCATCAGCCGTTATTGATGCTGTCCTCATCCACACATGAAGAGAGCGTCAAGGATGTCGCTTCTCGGTCATAAGACCGGGGGCGGCAGCGTATGTCCAATCCCCGCGAGGGGCTAAAGGCTGTCGCGCCGTACTCACGTTCGGCTTTTCGATCCCCGGTCGCCAGAGGAGAGTCCTCTGGCGGCTTTTTTGTCGGATGACGGGGAAAGGGGCGGGCGAAGGATGGCCGGGACAATGGGATGGTGGCGCAGGCTGGTGGAGCGGGTGATGGGCCCGTCCGCCCCCTGCGCCTGCGGCGGGCGGATCTATCAGTTCCTGGACTGGCACGATTTCCACTACCACTGCATACGCTGCGGCGCCTGCGTGGACGCGGAGGAGTTTGCGAAGGCGCGGGCGGGGGAGGCTGCTGGGAAAGAGTGACGTTCCGGTAGACTCTGCCTTTTCACTACCTCGTCATCCCGGCGAAAGCCGGGACCCATGCGCTGGTTCGGCATACAATCAAGGGTCAGTGAAGAGGGGGTATTTGAAAGATTCTACGCCTTTATGTGATGGGTCAATAGTGTATGGGTCCCGGCTTTCGCCGGGATGACGATAAAGGAGAAATGCTGGATTTAAATCTGGCTGGACAATATTTCCTTAGATGTTTCTGCCTACGCACAATAAGTTCCAAGGGAGGGAACTTAATCGCTCCTTATGCGTTCATCGGATGACAAACACTTATAGTTAGGATTTTCTGATGTCTTTTAACAAAATACTCCTTCTTGGCGGCGTCTGTATCATGACTGCCTGTTCTTATGTTCCAGGGCCGGATATGTCCTATAGCGGCCCGCGCTATGTGCCTCGGCCTAAAATTCCTGTATCCCAATATACCCAGGAAAATTTCAACGAGGATCGCATGGATCGCCGGGCCTACAATGAATATGAGCATAGGGAACAATGCCAGAAATACCGCCGCATACCACGCAATTCCGTCATGGTGTCCAATTGCGACGTCATGCGCGCGCCTGATGTCGTGGCGGTAAGGCAAAGCCAGACGGTTGTTACAACACAGGAACGCGATATCTTTCACAGCTATACAGTGCTGTTCGATTTCGATCGTTCCAACATCCGGGACAATGAACAGGTGACCATTAACCAGGTTGCGGATGAGATCAGCACATACCGTCCGCGCTTTGTAACCGTCACAGGCTTCGCGGACCGTTCAGGCAAGCCTGATTACAATCAGCGCCTGTCCGCGCGCCGCGCCCAGGCCGTATCCGAAGCCCTGACCGCACGCGGCATTCCTAACCGCATTATCAGTGAAGATGCGCGCGGAGAATACAACAACGCAGTCCCGACCGGCGATGGCGTGAAGCTGCAGGAAAACCGCCGCGTGGTCATCGATTTCCATCGATAAGATCATATAAACGGGCCGCTCATGCTTGAACAAAGCATGAGCGGCTTTTTGTATATTTGATCCACTGCACACGCTGCGGCGCATGTGTGGACGCGGAGTAGTTTGTAAGGGGGGGGCGGGCGGGGAAGAAGCCTTCTCCACCAGTCTGATCGCTCTAGAAAAACTCAGGTTTTTTCAGGCCGCAGTTTCTGCTGGCGCAGGGCGATGTCCTTGAACAAATGGAACAGACGCGGTTGAAATCCGCCGTGATTGTCGGGGGTTTGGGCCGTGTTTGCTGTTTGGGCGGAAGCGCTACATTGGGGTTGCTGAATATACGATAGCCGCCCAGATTGTCTTCCGGCGTGTAGGGCACGCGTTCGTCAAAATGAAGGCCGGCACGGCGTACCAGATTGTCCAGATGGCGTTCGCTTAAGACCACGCCAGTGATTTCGCCGCCATTTTTAAATGTGATCCATGCCGTTCCTTCATCGAACATCTGGAGCGTGTCGATTTCATCAATATTGATCAGCGCACGGTTTTCGCGGTCATGGGTTTCACGGCCGCGGCTGTCAATCATGCAAATTTGATGGCCATTGACTGTAACGTCGACAAAGCGCGTGGTCTGAAGAAAGGCCTTGCGCAGATCTGCCATAGGCGTAACGGTATCAAAATTCAATCCGCCATCCATGACATAGACGACTATGCGGCCCGAATCCCTGCTGACAACACATTCAACGTTTTGGGGCTGCACAGGCTGAACGACTTGCAATTCTATTGGCTTCATCATGAAATCCCTTTCTTTATGATCAGGAATATTTATAAGCCAAGTTTAATTGTTATGTCAACTTAAATCTAAACGCCCTTATTCCCGCATTTAGGGCAGACCGTGCTGCCTGCCGGGATTTGAAGGCCGCATACGCTGCAGGTGGTGGTATCCATGGTCAATTCTCCATTTAAGTGTCTGGCTTAAAAACAGCGGAGCGGGAGCTTTTGTTCCGACTATTGCCAGGCCGCGCCGCTGTAGAAGAAACGGCCGAGGCCGATTGTGAAGATCAGGCAACCATAGAGAGCGTGTTCAAAGCAGGTTAGGGCGAGGGATTTGCTGTGCTGATAGGTGCGGGCGAACAGCGCGCCGCCTGCCGCGGTCATGATCACAGCGACCGGGTTCAGGAAGATCATGTGCATATATCCGAAGGCGAGGGCGGAGGCGGCGATATAGCCTTTGCCTGTGCCGAATAACGGCTTATAGCGGCGCATCAGGAAGGCACGGTAAATTACCTCCTGCGGCCAGACGGACAGGATGGGGTAGAGCATCATGATCATAAACCAGATTTGAGGGCGCTGCAGCGGCATGCTGAGAAACTGACCGGGTAATGCAAGCCAGACGATCGGCGTAAGGATCGCCGCGGCGCATACAAAGCGTATCAGAACTTGCTGTGCGCCCTGGCGAAACCCGTCCCAGTTCCAGTCCGCCGCCTGGGTCAGATTATGCCTGCGCCGCATAAATATCCATACGGCCATCGCGCCGCCCCATAACAGGGCGAACATCAGCAGGCGGTCGCGCATATACAGGATCAGGGCAGGGGCGCCCGCAAACAGGATCAGGAATTCAATAGACAGCAAAATGCGCGCATGGCGATGGCTCATGCGCGCATTATAGCGGTTTTATCGTTTAGCGACAGGTGACGTTGCGGGTCGGGATATATTCATTCCCGGCCACTGCGCCTGCGGCCACGCCGACGGCTGTCGCCGCGACCTGGCCGTTGCCTTTACCGAACTGGCTGCCGGCCAGGCCGCCGCCGAGGCCGCCCAGCACGGTGCCGACGATGTTTTTGTCATCGCATGGGGGCAGGGCCTGGGCCTGCTGTATGGGGGCAGGGGCTGCGGCACGGTTGTTCCAGTTGATATTTTCCTCACGCACATGTTTGTGATGAACAACGGGTTTTGTGACCGTTTCTTCCTTCGTCACGCTGACGGTTTGTTCATCGCGGATATTGTTGCGCGTAATCAGTGCGCTTGCGCCTGCGCTGACAAGGACGAGAATAAGTGCGGCTATGCCAACGATAATCCAGTTTTTGTTTTGCATGGTATGTCTCCTTATCGGGGTACAAACACCTGAGAACGGCGAAAGGTTCCGTTACGCTTGTGCGAATTGGTTAACAAAAAACGGGGCCCGAAGGCCCCGTTTTGGAAGATTTTTTAGAAGTGATAGGCTGCGCCCAGGCGCAGATCGTCTTCATCCGCCTGCAGGCCGTCTTTGTTGTCGTAGAAAACGTGGGAATAATCAAGGCGGATGCCGAAATTCTTAAAGACGATCAGTTCGCTGCCAAAGCCGAGTTCGAATCCGTGCAGGGTTTCGCTGTTTGTCGCTGCGCCCACCGATGTTTCAAATTCAGCCTCACGATAGCCAAGGATGGCATAGGGTTTCATATCCAGCGGCATATAGTTGTTGATGAAGGAAAGGCCGGGGCGGAAGCTAAGGCCCCATTCATGCTGTTTTTCTGCTGTCAGTGAAATTCCGGCAACCGTCAATTCATCATCCGCATTCGACCATGCGTAGTGACCTTCGATTGATGCGTTGATTCCAAGGCCGAGGTTGTTGTTCAGCAATGTATCGAGGGAATAGCCGACAAACAGGCCGTAATCACCGCCATTGGCGTCGAAATCCGCGCCGCTGCCCGACTCAACATCGTTCAGGCTGAATCCGCCAAAGCCGCCGGCGTAGAAGCCGGAGAGAGGAGACAGTTCGGGCATGCTGGTTGTGGTGTTGTAATCATAGCTCTGGCTATTGGAATTATAAGTCTGGGCCTGCGCCGGTACGGCCAGAAGGAACAGGGCCGTTGTAGCTAGGGCGAATCGTCTGATCATGGATGTCTCCGGACTGGGAAGGGTTTTCATGCTGGTAAACTAAAGAGGAGGGATTCAAGTTCTAAAGGAAATTATAGGCGCGCGAACTCGGTGGCGCAAGGATTCGTGCCTTGCGCAATCGTTATGGCCCACAGTTCTCCCTGATGACGGAAACCAGTTCCTCTGGCATGAACGGCTTGGCGATGACGGAAGCGGCGCCGAGGGCTTTATAATGCGCCCGGTCCTCGGGGCTGGCGTGGGAGGTGATGAAGATCACGGGGACGTTCTGGCATTCGGGAGCGATGCGGATGATATGCATGGTATGGGTACCATGAAGACCCGGCATCATTTTATCCAGCAGGATCAGATCGGGCACGAAATGGCGGAGTTCGTCCAGCGCTTCCTGGCCGGAACTGCAGATATGCAGGTCGTAAGGCCCGGCGCGTTCAACGACCACGCGGACGAGGTCCTGCATAATGGGGTCGTCCTCCACATACAGGATCTTTTTATTGTGCCGCATCTGATGTCCCCCAACCGTTATGGTTGCATCATACGGTATAAAAACGAACCGGAAAGGGATTTGGTTGCATCAGGGCATAAAAAAATACAGATGCAGTCACCTGCATCTGTATTTTTGTTATCGAATGGGATCGGCCTTGTAAAAGGAGTACCCGGAAAGAGCGTCTGAAATCAGGCCGCTTTTTGCAAGTTAACGGCGCTGCTTTTGCCGTTCTTGTTTTCGATTTCATAGCTGATCTTCTGGCCTTCCTGGAGGCTGCCGAGACCGGCGCGCTCAACGGCCGTGATGTGAACGAACACATCGTTGCCGCCTTGATCAGGTGCGATAAACCCATAGCCTTTGGTCGGGTTAAACCATTTAACAGTTCCGGTTTGCATTTCGTTAGTTCTCCTTTAATACGAAAGCATATGTCACAGGAAAGCGGTCGCGGTCAAGCTAATTTAGCGATTTTGAACGTTTTTTTGGCCAAAAACCGCAAAATGTCAAATAAAGAAGCCTGGCTTGGGCTTTCAGGAACCTTTTCCAGGGAAGCGGTGTTGGTCGGATATCAACGGCTTCGTTTAGGACTTGAGTAGAAGGAGAGTTATTATGAAGGGCTTGTTATTGTGGATGGTGGGTATTCCTCTTCCCGTGATCATACTCTTGTACCTGTTTCATGTTCTGTAAAAAGACCGGAATATGGTGTGATCATAAAGCCTGCCGGGCATTTGGCAGGCTTTATGGTTTCAAGGCCTGTGAATCACGGGGATAAAGTCATTTGCCTTCTTTCTTTTTTCGGGATATCTTTAGCTCAAGACGCGACCGATTCTCTCCTTTGGGGGTTCTCCCCAATTATCCTCGTTCTTTAAAAGCTTGTGAGGCTTTCCATGACGGCTTTCAGACGTTTGACCGCCTGTGCGGTGATTCTGGCCCCCCTGGCGCTGACCGCCTGCGGTGACGGCTGGGTAACACAAAAATATTCCGGCGTGCCTTATGACGGGCGCGGCATTGTCAATGATGATGAACGCACGGCCGGTTATGGCGTTGAATATGTGCGCGCCAGCATGATGCCGAGCAAGGGCACGAATACGGAGACCGTGTTGGAAAAGCCGGCAGAACCCGCTCCAGCCCCGGCCCCCGAGCCTAAGACGGAGCCTGCGAAGGCCGAGATCAAGGATGCGGCACCCTTATTCAACAAGGTGCAAACCAAATAAAAATGGCGCCTTAGGGCGCTATTTTTTTAACCGGAAAATAACTAGCCGTTATCGTTCAGGCTATCCTGCAGATAATCGCCCTTATCGAATTTTTGTTCGACTTCATCCGGGCGGCCCTTGGTTTCCCGCTTTTCTTTTTTCAGGTCTTTATGCGGCTGCGGCGTTGACCATGAGGGCGGGTCGCTGGCCGGAAAGCTGTCATCCAAGGTTTCATCCATGGCTTTCTGTTTTGGTTTCCCCTTGATATCGGTCGCCATTGCTGCCTCCTGTGCAAAATAAACTCTATACATATCGAACGCATTAGGTTTATCAATCGTTCCGATATGCCATCCATTTAAAGGGGTTTTTTATGCCTGTATCTGCCGGTTTTCTGCCATTCTTCACCATTGGCATGCTGTTTTTATCCAATGTTTTCATGACCTTTGCCTGGTACGGGCATTTGAAATTCACCAGCGTGCCGCTGCTGATCGTTATATTCGCCAGCTGGGGGATTGCGTTTTTTGAATATTGCCTGCAGGTACCGGCCAACAGATATGGCCACACGATATTCAGCGCTGTCCAGCTGAAGACCATTCAGGAGGTGATTACCCTTCTGGTGTTTGCAGGGTTTTCAATCTTGTATCTGAAGGAACCGCTGGCATGGAACCACCTGCTGGGGTTTGTGCTGCTGGTGGCGGCTTCCGCGCTGATTTTTAAAAAGTAGGTTTCAAGAATTGCATAATATCTTT
>JBGAQU010000083.1:0-12077 GCA_044220535.1 Alphaproteobacteria bacterium
TCATCGAGCCTAACCCATGCGCCTGTTTCAGCCAAAGGTCGCGGATGTTTTCAAACCCGTCTTTTCGCCAATGATTATAAAAGGCTGCGAAGTGACTGAGGACGATGTCACGGAAGGGGTGGATTGGCACTTGGCCATTCGCAACATCCTTCAGGCCGATGCGGTCTTCCGGCGGGGCCATAATGTTGACACCCATGCCGAGGATCAGGCTGTCGACCATGCCATTTTTATCAAGGTCGCTTTCCAGCAGGATGCCCGCGCATTTTTTTCCGTCGATCAGGATGTCGTTCGGCCATTTCAGGGTTTTGACATGACCGGGTGCGATGACGTCGTCTATGGCAGCGGAGAGCGCGACGGCGGCAACAAATGAAATTTGCCCTGCCTTGTCCGCCGGGCACTGGGGACGCAGCAGTATGGACATATACAGATTGCCCATGGGCGATTGCCACTGATTGCCGTGGCGGCCACGGCCATTGGTCTGCATTAGAGCTTGCACGGCCGCGCCTTCGGGCTCACCTTGGGCGGCCAGGTCGCGAACAGCATCCTGGGTGGACGGCAGATGGGAAACGGTTTTGATCGTCCAGTTCAGCGTGCCAGTCATTTCGCGAACAGGATGGAGACGGACTCGCGTCCCGCCTGCATCAGAAAATCAGGCTTCACGATAAAGAACAACGTAAAGACAATGCTGAGTGCCAGGACGCCGCGGCGCGCCCAGCATGGGGATGCATCAAGGGATGGTGCCGGTTCATCGAAGAACATGATCTTGATAATTTTCAGGTAGTAGTAAGCGGCCACGACCGAGGATACGACGCCAATAACGGCGAGCATGTAAAGACCTGCGGCTGCAGCGGCCTGAAACACCACCAGTTTGCCAAAAAACCCGGCCATGGGCGGAATACCGCTCAAGGAAAACAGCAGGATCGCGAAAGCGTATGCCAGAACAGGGCTGGTGCGGGACAGGCCTGCAAGGTCGCTTAAGTTTTCAACGGCCTGGCCGTTGCGGCGCATGCTGAGGATCACGGCGAAGGTGCCTGCGGTCATAGCCATATAAATCGCCATGTATATGGCAGTGGCCCCCGCCCCGGCGGATGTGCCTGCGGCAACGCCTAGTAAAGCATAACCCATATTACCGATGGAACTGTAAGCCATCAGGCGTTTGATGTTTTGCTGCCCCAGAGCGGCAAAGGCACTCCAGACCATGGAAGCAAAAGACAGGAACCAGACGATCTGCTGCCATTCATCACCGATGGAGCCGAAGGGTTGGTAGACAACGCGCATCAGCATGGCAATAGCGGCTATTTTGGGGACCATCGCCATCAGAGCGGTGACAGAGGTCGGGGCACCCTGATACACGTCCGGTGTCCACATATGGAACGGGACGGCGGAAATCTTGAACGCCAGAGCGGCCAGCATAAAGACCAGGCCGACGATCATTGGCATGGTGTGGGGTCCTGCAGCGCGGACGGCAGAGTCGATGCCGGAATAATCCAGCGTGCCGGTGAAGCCGTAAACGAGCGACATGCCGAAGAGCAGCATGCCGGACGCCAGCGCGCCGAGGACGAAATATTTCAGGCCTGCTTCGGACGAGACGGCATGATCGCGGCGGAAGGCAGCCAGCACATAGATGCTTAAGGATTGCAGTTCCAGGCCGACATAAAGGGACAGGAGGTTGCTGGCGGAGATCATCAGCATCATGCCGATACAGGCGAAAATGGCGAGTACAGGGTATTCAGGCTGGGTCATGCCTTCCTGTTTTAAATAGCCCATGGACAGCAGCATCACGAGCGCCATGCCGCCGAGGGCCAGCATTTTCATGTATCCGGCAAAGCTGTCCAGCACGAACATGCCGCTGAGAATCGGGCCGTGAGTCCAGTCGGTCTGAAACAGGAGAACGCCCGCGATGATGAAGCTGGCGAAGGCGGCCCAGGGGATCATGCCCGCGCAGCGCTGACCCATGATCGCGCCTTTTAGCAGCAAAACCATGCCAGCAACTGCCAGAAAAAGTTCAGGCGACAGAAAGGCCAGGTCGTTCCAGTTCCATATATCAGTCATGGCTTTGTCCTTCGGCGCTGGATGCAGTTTGCCCTGCCTCGTACTGCGCGATCACTTTTTCAACGGACGGCGCGATGCGGTCGAGCACGAGGCCCGGGAATACGCCCAGACCGATCACCATAATGGCGATGGGTGCGAGCAAAGCCATTTCGATGCGGTTCACGTCATCCATTTCGGCGGCTTCCGGATTGGTTTGCGGGCCGAATACGACACGTTTGTAAAGGATCAGCATGTAAGCCGCCCCCAACACCACCCCGGTGGTCGCGAACAGCGCCACCCAGGTGGAAACGCGGAACGAACCGAGAAGCGTCAGGAATTCGCCGACGAAGCCGGACGTACCAGGCAGGCCAACGGATCCGAGCATGAAGATCATGAACAGGGTCGCGTATTTAGGCATATTTTTGACAATGCCGCCGTAGCGCCCGATTTCACGCGTATGCAGACGGTCGTATACGACTCCGACGCACAGGAATAAAGCGCCGGAAATCAGGCCGTGGCTCAGCATCTGGAACATAGCGCCTTCGACACCCTGCACGTTGACACTGAAAATACCGAGGGTGACGAAGCCCATGTGCGCGACGGATGAATAGGCGATCAGCTTCTTCATGTCTTCCTGCACCAGAGCGACCAGTGAGGTATAAATGATGGCGATGATCGATAGCACGAAGATCATATCCGCGAAATGAGCGCTGGCTGCGGGAAAAATAGGCAAGGAAAACCTTAAAAAGCCGTATCCACCCATTTTCAGTAGGACGCCAGCAAGGATGACGGATCCGGCGGTCGGCGCTTCAACGTGCGCGTCAGGCAACCAGGTATGCACAGGCCACATCGGCATTTTGACGGCGAAGCTGGCGAAGAATGCCAAAAACAACCAAAGCTGAAGCGATGGTGCGACAGGCTGTGCAGCCCATGTAGCGATGTCGGTCGTTCCTGTCTGGTTGTACATCACCAGCATGGCGACCAGCATCAGGACAGAGCCGAGCAGCGTGTAGAGAAACAGTTTATAGGCCGAATAAATCCGGCGCGGACCGCCCCAGACGCCGATAATGATGAACATCGGCATCAATACGCCTTCGAAGAAGACGTAGAACAGCATGGCATCCAGCGCGCAAAACGTGCCGATCATCAGCGTTTCGAGGATCAGGAAGGCAATCATATATTCACGGACGCGCTTCGTCACCGATGTCCAGCTGGCAAGAATGCAGACAGGTGTCAGGAAAGCGGACAGGACGACGAAAAACATGGATATGCCGTCGACACCCATATGATAGGACAGGCCGAAGGTTGGCAGCCAGCTAATCTTTTCCTCAAACTGCATATTTGCGGACGAACCGTCGAACTGTGCCAGCATATAGAGAGACAGCAGAAAGACGGCGATGGATGTATACAGCGCCGCGTAGCGGCAGTTTTTATCGACATGGGCCTGTTCACCGCGAATGCATAGCAAAAGCACCGCACCGAGAAGCGGCAGGAAGGTCATCAGGGACAGCAATGGAAATTCAGTCATCGTCAGTAACCCTGCATGGTCTTATAAAGCAACCAAGTCACAATGCCGATCAGGCCGATCATCATGACGAAGGCGTAGTGATATAGATATCCGGTCTGGTAGCGGCTTAAGAGGCCGCCGAGACGTTTGGAGGCATTCGATACGCCGTCCGGGCCAATGCCGTCGATCAGGCGCTTGTCACCTTGAACGGAAAACAGTCTGCCCAGCCGCCAGGCATTACGGACGAAGATGAAATCGTACAATTCGTCGAAATACCATTTGCGGAAGAACAGGCGGTGCAATGGTTTGAATGCTGATGCAATCCTCGCGGCAACTCCGTCGCGGAACAAATAGACCAGGCAGGCCAGCAGGATGCCAGTGATGCCCATGGCGGTCGGCAGCATGGCGACCCATTCGGGCGCGTGGTGCGCATGTTCGATGGAATCGTTTTCCGGCAGAATCTTGATCGCATCGCCCCAGAAATGTTCTTTGTCCCAGACTTTCAGGTAGCTGCCTGTATAGTCCGGATCGCCGGAATGGCCGGGACGGACGGAAGAACCGACGAAGCCGCCGTAAAACAGTGAGCCGGCCATGATTGCGCCCGCGGCCAGGATCAGCAGCGGTGAAATCATGATGGACGGGGATTCATGAACGTGATCCATGACTTCCTTGCTGGCGCGCGGTTTGCCATGGAAGGTCATGAATATAAGGCGCCAGCTGTAGAAGGCGGTCATCAGCGCTGCGGCGATGCCCATCCAGTAGGCAAAATGGCCAAACCAGGTTTCGGAACCATAGGCGGCTTCCAGTATCATATCCTTGGAGTAATAACCCGCGAAGAACGGGATGCCAGCGAGCGCCAATGAACCGATCCACATCAGAACATAGGTCGTCGGGATCAGCTTCCAGATGCCACCCATATTGCGCATATCCTGTTCGTCGGACATGGCGTGGATGACGGAGCCTGCGCCCAGAAACAGCAGCGCTTTGAAGAAGGCGTGGGTCATCAGGTGAAAGATAGCGGCAGGATAGGCCGATACACCGAGAGCGAAGAACATATAACCGAGCTGGCTCATCGTCGAATAGGCGATGACGCGTTTGATATCGAACTGTGTCAGGCCGATCGTGGCCGCGACGAAACAGGTCAGCGCGCCGACGACGCAGATAACTTCCCGCGCGACGGGCGCGTATTCGTAGAGTGGCGAGAAACGAGCGACCAAGAATACGCCTGCCGTCACCATCGTCGCAGCGTGGATGAGTGCGGAAACGGGGGTCGGGCCTTCCATCGCGTCCGGCAACCAAGTATGCAGGCCAAGCTGCGCAGATTTGCCGCAGGCGCCGATAAACAGCAGCAGGCCGATCAGGGTCAGCGCATGGATATCCCAGTTCAGGAAATGGAAGGTTTCGGAGGCAACATCCGGCACCTTGGCGAAGATGCCGCTGAACTGGATCGTGCCGAAGACGGCGAAGCAGGCCATGATGCCGAGCGCCAGGCCGAAATCCCCTACCCTGTTAACCACGAAGGCTTTAACGGCGGCTGTGTTGGCGCTTGGTTTGTGGTTCCAGAAGCCGATCAGGAGGTAGGAGGCAACGCCCACGCCTTCCCAGCCGAAGAACAACTGGAGCAAATTGTCCGAAGTGACCAGCATCAGCATGGCGAAGGTGAACAGCGACAGATACGACATGAACCGCGCCTTCGCCGGATCATGCGACATATAACCGACCGAATAGAAGTGCACGCAGGCGGATACGATATTGATGACGCACATCATGACGGCGGTCAGCACGTCGATATGCATCGCCCATTGAACCTGAAAATCGCCGGAATTTATCCATGTGACCAGCGGAACCGTCCGCGCCGCGCCGCCAGGGATTATACCGTTGAAAATGACGCAGGCGGCAACTGCGGCGATGACCATGCCCGCGCAGGTGACAAATTGCGCGCCTTTATCGCCGATCTGCTTACCAAACAGAAAAGCGATGAGAAAAGCAACCAGTGGTGGGAAGACGGCAAGAAATTCCATGGATAACCTGTATTCAGTTCATCTTTTTAAGCTGTTCCTGAGATTTTTTCTTTTCTGGATTCCCGTAAACATCAAAATTTGTCTGGTCAGGCCAAATATCAAAACGGGTCGTCACTACATCGGCATAACGTAAGTCATTATCCACGCAAACCGCAATTCTTGCGCTTGCGCCGTTGAAAACCCGGTTCATTTTTTCAACAGCAGCTTCATCGCTTGATAGAACAACAACAATGCGACCGGATTCTCTGACGCGAGTATCAATATCGATTACATGATAGGCTAACAAATCATCTGGCAGTTCGCGTACAACAGCTATTGCGGCTGCTCTTGCAAAAGCCTTTACATGTTCATCAACGATTTCCGTGAGATTTGGACCGAATGTCATGCATCACCCTCTCAACGTTGAAATGTCTTCAACCGCAATCGTTCCGCGGTTGCGGAAGTAGACAACGAGGATAGCGAGGCCAATGGCCGCTTCCGCAGCGGCCACAGTCAGGACGAACATGGCGAAGACCTGCCCCGCCATATCGTTCAGGAAATGGGAGAACGCGACGAAGTTGATGTTGACGGAGAGCAGCATCAGTTCGATAGACATCAGGATGACGATAACGTTTTTCCTGTTCAGGAAGATCCCAAACACACCGATGGTGAACAGGATGCCGGCGAGGAACAGGTAATGAAAAAGGCCGATTTCGTTCATGGCTGTCCCTGACTGGATGGCATCTTGATAACTTCCATAGACTCTGCACGCGTCCGCGCGACCTGAATTGCCACTTTCTGCCGCCTGACATCCGGCCTGTGGCGCAGGGTGAGGACGATGGCGCCGATCATGGCGACCAGCAGGATCAAGCCCGCGACCTGGAATGGGAACAGGTAATGGGTGTACAGCAGGCTGCCCAAGGCACGGGAATTTTCCATTCCATCCATCATCGGGACGCCAGAGGCCACGGCGGCGGGTTTCCAGCCGGCGTAGAGCGTAAAGAATTCAAGAAGCAGCAGGCCGCCTGCAATCAGGCCAAGCGGCACGTATTGCATCGCGCCCTTCCGCAGATCCCCGAAACTGATATCCAGCATCATCACGACGAACAGGAACAAAACGGCCACCGCACCGACATAAACTATGACCAGGATGAGTCCCAGGAATTCCGCGCCCAGCATGATGAACAAGCCGGAGGCGTTGAAGAAACCCAGAATCAGGAACAGCACCGAATGCACTGGGTTGCGCGCGGTGATGACCATCAAGGCGCTGAACACCAGTACGGACGCGAACATATAAAACGATAAAGCCTGCAGCATGACATGCCCGGTTGAAACACAAAGGACAGCACTTTTCTAATATGTCCCAGTCCCTTATGCAAGTGGCGTTATAGGTACTAAAGCATTTGGAATTCTCCTCAGACTTATGAAACCCGCTTCGGGGTTGACTTATAGGGAAATTTTATGCTATGGGGCATTCGTAAATTCACTTTGAAAACCCGATCTTTCTAATTGGACGTGTTTACTGGATATTTAATCAACATGGAGCATAAAATATGAAAGCAGCTCAACAAATATGCGATCTGATGATAGATGGAGAGATGGCAAATGATTTTCTGAGTAATATCTATGAATATATCAATGCATTCGGGGAAAAGCTCAGCAATGCAAAAGATATTGCAGAGGCTGAAAAGATTCAGATGGTGCAATCGTCTCTTCTAAAAGATATTATATTATTAAAAGAAACTTTTAAAATTGCGCAACAACATGGAAAGCTCATCGGATGCATAATTAGTACTTTAAGTGATGTACACTATATTGATTCACTGAAAATATCTAATGAGGCCTATAAAGAATTGAGAAATCGCAAAGTTATAAAAAATGACCTTGAAAGCTTTATTCCGGAAATAAAAACTTCACGTTTTATTCTTAACGGATTTTCCGATGTGAACGATCGCCTGCTTGATAGAGATTTCAGGAATGAATTTGTAGATTACCTGCTGACTGGGCAGACGATAAATGAAAGCGTCAAAGCCTTCATGGATGCTGTATTGCAAAACAATCTGCGCGCCGCGCTTGAACATAAAAAATGGTTTGATGTGAAAAAAACCTTGGAATGCGCTGACCAGGCTATGACCGTCATGGGATATGATCCTATGATGGAAAGAGCCGCCTTTTTTGACAAGTTCAAAAGACACGGAGGCATGATTGGTATGCGCGACACCAGAACGCTAACGCCAAACATGCCAGCTTGATTGCATTCTAAACCCAGTCTGCGTGGCGAAAGCTCTCCACTTTAATTATCTATAAGGCGCTTCCGCAATCAGGTTGGAAGCCAGCTGCGCCTCCCAGCGGTCGCCGTTGGCGAGGAGGCGATCTTTGTCGTAGTACAGTTCTTCCCTCGTCTCTGTCGCGAATTCAAAGTTCGGGCCTTCGACGATGGCATCAACGGGGCAGGCTTCCTGACACAGGCCGCAATAGATGCATTTGGTCATGTCGATGTCGTAGCGCGTGGTGCGGCGGCTGCCGTCCTCTCGCGGTTCGGCCTCGATGGTGATGGCCAGGGCGGGGCAGACAGCTTCGCAGAGTTTGCAGGCGATGCAGCGCTCTTCCCCGTTGGCGTAGCGGCGCAAAGCGTGTTCGCCCCGGAAACGCGGGCTGATCGGCGCCTTTTCGAATGGGTAGTTGATCGTGACCTTTGGTGAAAAGAAGTACTTCAGCGTCAGGGCAAAGCCTTTGACGATTTCGACCAGGAGGAAGGAGCGCGCTTGCTGAAACATGCAGAATCTTTCAGGGATTTTTTTCAGGAGGGGTTGGCTTGTTCAGATCTTCCAATGCTTCAAGACGGCCACGATGGTCATCCAGTTCGGCACTTTGCCAGCGGGTCGTGCTGTATATGCCGCCTACCATTGAATCGACGGATGCAAACCGCGCGTCAATCCGCCGCACAGCTTCTTTAATGACTGCCATATCAGCTTTAAGGGTTGCGGTATCAGCCTGCAGACTGCGTAAAATAGGAACTACAATATCAACAATCTGGTCAGTCATGATTCAATTATACTCTTTTTGTTCCGGAAACGCTATCAAGGCAATGCATCCATAGCCAAAAGCGTACCTGCCACAACTAATACCCATAACAGACTAAACGGCAGGAAGACTTTCCAACCGAGGCGCATCAGCTGGTCATAGCGGTAGCGCGGGAGGGTCGCGCGGGCCCACAGGAACATGAACAGGATAAAGCTGGTTTTCAGGACGAACCAGACGATGCCGGGAATAAAGGCCAGTTGTTCGACGGGTGCAAGCCAGCCGCCGAGGAACAGGACGGTGGTCATCGCGCTCATCAGGATCATGTTGGCGTATTCACCAAGGAAGAACAGCGCAAAGGTCATGGACGAATATTCGACCATGAAGCCGCCGGAGAGTTCGGATTCACCTTCCGGCAGGTCGAAGGGTGCGCGGTTGGTTTCGGCGAGGATGGAGATGAAGAACACGACCAGCATCGGGAACAGCAGCAGCTGCATCCACCAGGGACGCGCAGCCGTCACAATGTCATGGAGGTTCAGCGTACCTGTGCAGAGAAGAACGGTAACAATGACGAGGCCCATCGACACTTCATAAGACACCATCTGCGACGCGGAGCGCAGGCCACCGAGGAAGGCATAGCGGGAATTAGAGGCCCAGCCGGCCATGATGACGCCGTAAACGCCCATGGATGAAATGGCGAACAGGTACAGGATGCCGACATTGATATTGGCGATGACCCAGCGGTCCGTGACCGGGATAACGGCCCAGGCGATCAGCGCCAGCGTGAACAGGATGATCGGAGCCAGAAGGAAGACCGGGCGGTTGGCCTGGGACGGGATGATCGTTTCCTTGGATAAAAGCTTGATGCCGTCCGCAATTGGTTGCAGCAGGCCGAACGGGCCGACCGTCATCGGGCCCTGACGCATCTGCATCGCGCCCAGCACCTTGCGTTCGAAATAGGTCAGGTAAGCGACCGAAAAGATAACGCCACCAATTGTGGCCAAGATCATGCCGACCATGACCAGCAGCCACACATATAATCTGATGCGAGAATATTCAATTGATGAAGGATATCTTCCATCGATTATGCCGCCTTGCTTTTCTTGGCTATGTGCGACTCATAAACAGCGGCCAGGTCTGGCGGGCTGTAATTCGGGCCTTTCATGACCTTGCCGTCTTCGGGGCAGCGGTCAGTTTGCCATCCGCGCCCAGCTTGCGCATCATGTTCGAGCGATGGACTTCGTCGAATGCGGCCTTTTTGAGGGCTTGCAAGCCAAAGGAAAGATATGCGCCATCGAGGACGTATTGAAGGTCGGTCAGGGCGTCGAGCGCTTCAACGATATTCCCCTGCTCCAACGCCTCGCGCAGCTCGTCCAGTTCTTCCTGCAGCAGGTTGAGGCGCAGCTTGTTGGTCATGGCGTCGGCAATACCGGGTTCACCCAGAACCGGCAGGCCGTAAGCTTCTGTTGAAATTCCTGAACCTGATGTAAAGGTCGTCTTGTTACTCCATGGCTGCAACATAAATGCGTTTCATACCGTAAGAACTTATACAATTACATGTAAGCTCTTACGGTGAATAATAAACCTAAAACGCAATGTTGCAAGCCGAATTAGCTCTTATTTTAGAGGACATTTATGGCTTTAATTGATCTAAGGCGCTGCTATACGCTGCCTTCAAAACCTCAGCCGGAGCCTGATCGCCGCCAACATTATTAATTTTTTCCCAGGCTTGCGTCAGAGGCCAACATTTAATACCGGCCATCTCTCCAACCTCTACTGCGGTTCTAAGGGTTCTTGCCGCCACATCCAATCCAACGCGCTCTTTCAAAGCCTCAGCCATATAATAGACAGCCGTTCGCGCTTCCATTTTGGCTATTTGTGCAGGAGTTCCAAGCATAAAAATCCTTCCTTTCTTCTTTCTTGATTATTTTACAAGACAGGTATTAAAAAATTGTTACTCAGCAGCCATAATCATAGAAACATTAAATACTTCCAGGCATTTTGCCATGGTTTCGGAAGCACGGCAGATGGCGTTCGCCATGTAGAAATTGGCCATATACGGTTCAAACGCCGTATTCTGAACCGAAGATGATGCGCCAAAAGCGGCCCAGGATGCGGCGGCGATCTGATCGATATTGCCCAAATGCGGCCATTCTTTCGCGATCCTGCGGCGCAGGGATGCCAGGTCGTCGTAAGGCAAAGCCTGACCCAGCATCGGCGACAGGGCGCGGATGATCTTCCAGTCCTCACGCGCTTCACCCGGCGGGTTGACCGCACGCTGCGCACGCTGAACACGGCCTTCGAGGTTGACGTAGAGGCCGTCTTTTTCCGTGTAGGCGGCGCCCGGCAGGATGACATCGGCGCGCGCGGCGCCGATGTCGCCGTGATGGCCTTGATAAACGACAAAAGCACGCGGGCTGATGGCGCGCATGTCCATATCGTCCGCGCCGAGAAGCCAGACGAAATCCATTGTGCTTAAATCAAACGGTTCAGCTGCAACGAAGCCAATATCCAAAGCACCAACACGAGAAGCGGCGGTATGCAGGATATTAAAGCCATTCCAACCGTCTTTCACCATGCCGAATTTTTCGGCGACGGCGCGGGCCAGGCCCTGTACCGCCTCACCCTGCCCGCCTTGCATCGCGGCCATGCCGAGGATGATCATCGGGCGTTCGGCTTTTTCAAGGATGGCGGCGAATTCGCCTTTGCCGCTTAACAGGTTTTGAAGGTCGGTGACGTTGGCACCCAACTGGCGTACAGGGTAACCAAGATCATGCGCCGGACCGATTGACCCGATTTTGACCCGTTTATTGAACCATGCCTTGCGGATGCGGGCATTGACCATGGCCGCTTCCCAGCGCGGGTTCGTGCCGACAAGAAGAATGGCGTCGGCCTGCTCAATGCCTGCGATGGTCGTATTGAACAGGTAACCTGCACGAGCGGAGGCGTCGAATTCAGCGCCATCGATCCGGCATTCCAGATTCGTGATGCCGCCAAACACCAGAAGATCCTTTAGTGCGACCATTGATTCAAGGTCGCAGAGATCGCCAGCCAGGGCGGCGGTCTTTTTGGGTTTGGAGGCGGCCAGCCTGTCGGCGACCACGGTAAAGGCTTCGTCCCAGTTGGCGGGTCTTAAACGGTCCGTCTGCGTATCACGGATGTAGGGACGGTCAAGGCGCTGGCGTTTCAGGCCGTCGCAGGCATGGCGTGTGCGGTCGCTGATCCATTCCTCGTTCACGTCTTCATGCAGGCGCGGCAAAACGCGCAACACTTCGCCGGAGCGCGAATCGACGCGGATATTGGAGCCGACGGCATCATGCACGTCTATGGTTTCGGTTTTTACCAGTTCCCATGGTCGGGCGGTGAACGCATAAGGCTTGCTGGTCAGTGCGCCGACCGGGCAGACATCGACAAGGTTGCCGGAGAGTTCAGAGGATACAGCTTTCTCGATAAAAGTGCTGATTTCCACATCCTCGCCCCGGTTCAGAAGGCCCAGCTCCGGCACGCCGGCGATTTCC
>JBGAQU010000084.1:0-11997 GCA_044220535.1 Alphaproteobacteria bacterium
ATAATCGTCATCCCGGCCTTCCGCCTTCGCCAAGGCTACGGCGGACACGTCGCCGGGATGACGTGGTTGTTAGTTGCCGGAAACCCCGGTTAGACAAATCCTGCCGGTTTGGTAAGATACTAAAGAGACGATCCCTTTCCGCCTTTCCGGCGCACATTATTTATATCCTGCAGGAGCCTTTCGTATGTCCAAGAAAAATAAAGATGAGGAGCTGCGCGCGACCGCGCCGGAAGAGGGTGGTGAAGCCAAGGAAGGCGAGGGCGGCGAAGGGGGTGAAGGCGGCGAGGGCGAAGGTAAAAAGTCCAAGAAAAAGCTGATCATTATTATTGCCGCTGTCTTGCTGTTGCTGGGCGGAGGCGGAGCGGGCGTATTTTTCTCCGGTATTCTGGGCGGGCATGACAAAGCCGCGGAGGGCGAAGCAGGGGCCGAAGGCGAACACGGCGCGGAGGCCAAAGACGGCCATGGCGAGAAAAAAGAAAAGAAAGAATGCAAGGAGCATGAGAAATGCGAAGCCGAGGCATACTTCTTGCAAATACCCAACATGCTGGTGAATTTGAGCAGTGCGGACGGGCAAAATCGTTACCTGCGTCTGAACGTGCAGCTTGAACTCGGCAGCGAGGCGGACAAGGCCGCCGTGGAGGCCGTGATGCCCCGGGTGGTCGACCAGTTCCAGACGTACCTAAGGGAACTGCGGGTCAAGGATTTGCGCGGTTCTGCGGGGATTTACCGCCTGCAGATGGAGTTATTGAGCCGGGTCAATACGGCCGCCGCGCCGATCGAGGTCAAGGATGTGTTGTTTCAGGAAATCCTGATACAATAGAGGGATAATCCGTCATCCCCGCGAAGGCGGGGATCCGGCGAATAAAAGAGAGCGGCGCGTTGCGCCGCACATATGCTCCAGATCCCCGTTCGGCGCTCCGCTACGCGTCGCTGGCCGGGGATGACGAAATAGGAAAGAGATGGCAGAGACCACGACAGAGACGGCTCCGGCCACGGATATGGAGAAGGCGCTGGCCAGCGCTGGCGAAGCCGTGCCTGAATTTGACGGGACGGATGATGGCGAGGGCGGCGCCCGGATCCTGAACCAGGAGGAAATCGACAGCCTTCTGGGGTTCGACGAAGACGGCAATATGAACGGCGAGACATCCGGCGTGATGGCGCTGATCAACTCGGCGATGGTGAACTACGAACGCCTGCCGATGCTGGACATCGTGTTCGATCGTCTGGTCCGCCTGATGTCCACGTCCCTGCGCAACCTGACATCCGATAACGTTGAAGTGTCGCTGGACCAGGTATCGACCGTGCGCTTCGGCGATTACATGAATTCCATCCCGCTGCCCGCCATGCTGTCCGTGTTCAAGGCGGAGGAATGGGACAATAACGGGTTGCTGGTCACGGATTCCGCGTTGATCTATTCGGTGGTTGACGTTCTGCTGGGCGGCCGGAAGGGCACACCCGCGATCCGCGTCGAAGGGCGGCCTTACACGACGATTGAAACGAAACTGGTTGAACGCATGGTCGGCGTGGCGCTGTCGGACCTGTCATCCGCTTTCGATCCGCTGTCACCGGTCAGTTTCGCACTGGACCGGATGGAGACCAACCCGCGCTTTGCGACGATCACGCAATCGGGCAATGCCTGCGTCCTGGCGCGGTTGCGCGTCGATATGGGCGACCGGGGCGGCAGGATTGAAATTCTTATTCCTTATGCGACGTTAGAGCCCATTCGTGAACTTCTGCTTCAGATGTTCATGGGGGAAAAATTCGGCCGCGATTCCATCTGGGAAAACCACCTGACGCAGGAACTGTATAAAACCGAGGTGCAGCTGCAGGCGGTGCTGGGCGAAGTGACGGTGCCGCTAAACGATATTCTGAACTGGAAGATCGGTACTAAAGTCATGCTGAACACCAATCCGTCGGACGAGCTGGAGCTGCGCTGCGGCCAGTTCCCGATGTTCCGCGGGCCTTCGGGGCAGAAACAGGGGCGGATCGCGGTGCGTATTGAGAAATACATTCCGCCTGAAAAGGATGATGATTGATGCAGGGCGCGTTGTTTTCATTGCTGATCAACGGGATTGTGATCGTGCTTCTGGGCGCGACCATCGTTTATGCCGCGCGCCTGTCCAAGCACCTGAAGACATTCCGGGACAGCCGCAAAGATTTTGACAGGCTGGTCAGGGATTTATCGGCGCAGATTGCGAAGGCGGATGATGCGGTCGCCGCGTTGAAGCAGACGGCACGAGATAATGGTCGCAACCTGCAGGAAAAAATCGACGCGGCCAAAGCTTTATCGGACGAACTTCAGTTAATGGTGGAGTCCGGCGACAGCATTGCGTCCCGCATTGAAAGACAGGCCGGCCGCGGCGACAAGCAGGCGAAAATTCCCGCGCCGCCCGCCAAGCCGAAGAAAATCCCTGAAAAGCCGGAAAGTGCCTTTGCCATACGCGACACGGAATTTGAAAACGGCGAAACAGAGCCGGACGATTTGGGATCCGACGATGGTACGCAAAGCCGCGCCGAACGCGAACTCTATGACGCCATGCGCAAGCATGGGCGGGGCAGCGCGGGGAAACCGCAATGAGGCTGAATATCCGCGTGCGCATCCTGCCGGTTCTGGTGCTGGTCTGTTTCCTCTGCTTTGCGGTAAGGCTTGGCGAATTCTGGACGGGCGTCAGCCATATGGGCAACGCGCAGGCCCAGGAAAAGGTGAATGCCGAACCGCCGCCTATGCCGAAGGACGGCAAGGTGGCCGAAATCGCCCCCAAGACCGACGAGCATGCCAAGGCCGATGAAAAGGCAACGGGCAAGGCTGACGCCAAGGCGGAAGGCGAGCATAAAGGGCCGGAACTGCCTTCCCTCGGCTCTGGCGAAAAAGTGCAATGGCGGGATTCCACGGAAGACCAGGCCGATTGTTCAGATGCCGAAGGCAAGCTGAACCAGGATCTGGCCAAACGCCGGGAAGAACTGGACAAGGAAAGCCGCGAGTTATCGACCCGCAAGGCATTGCTGAGCGCGGCGCAACAGGAACTGGACCAGAAGGTCGGGGAAATGACGACCCTGCGCAACCAGATCCAGGGCATGATGAGCACGCTGTCCGACCAGGAAAAAGCGCGCATGCAAAGCCTGGTCAAGATTTACGAAAGCATGAAGCCAGCAGACGCGGCGCGGATTTTCAACACGCTGGACATGGACGTGCTGATCGAAGTCATGTCGAGCATGAAAGAGGCGAAATCCGCCCCCGTCCTGGCCGCCATGGATTCCGAACGCGCCAAATCCGTGACCGTGATGCTGGCCCAGCAGAAGAAACTGCCGGATCTGCCCCAGGCGGGGCAGTAACTTCAGTCGTCATCACGAACCAGGGAGCGCAGCAACCGCCGATCAGGGATCCGGGAGATATGCGCGCGCGAAGCGCACACTTTGTTTATTGCCGGATCCCCGCCTTCGCGGGGATGACGTCAGAGGGGGAGACGCATTTCTGCATGGGATTGATCCAAAAAAGGTTTTCGATCCGGCAACGCTTCCGCGTATAATGCGCCTTAGGGCATTCCGCCCCTTTGTTGGTCATGTATAAAACCCGCAGATATCTTCAGGCTTTGATCGCCATGACGGCTTTGTCGTCGCCTGCCTATGCCGCGGACTCCGTGGCAGTGCGGACGGGCGGGCATGACAATTATACGCGCCTGGTGTTCGAATGGCCGGGGGCGGTGACGTACAAGCTGGACAAGCCGGCATCGGGGGCGCTGACCCTGACATTTCCTCGCGCCGCCATGCTCAATACGGGTGAGTTGAAAACCGATGGCAACGTTAAATCGGTGAAACAGACATCGTCCGGCGATGCGCCGCTGGCGTTGCAGATCGACACGCCGCCCGGCAGTAAAATTCGCGATTTTTCCGCAGGTGGCAAGGTGATCATCGATGTTTACGGCAGCGGTGCGCAGGCGCAAAAACCAGCCGCTCCAGCGGAACAGCCCAAGGAACCTGTGAAGAAGGCAGAGGTTAAAAAACCGCCCGCGCCTGTGCATGCCGAAGTGAAACCGGAAAAGCCTGTTCCTGAAAAACCGGCGGTCATTGCCAAAAAAGCCGAACCGCCGAAAGAAGAAGCGCACGCCGCAGCACCCGTTCCCGCGCCCGCGCATGAAGAAACGGCGCATCCGCTGGCGACTGGAGCACCCGAAGGCGACGATGTGATCACCCTGACCTCGACCGAAACGGCGGGCATGGCGGCGTTCCGGCGCGGCGGCTGGTTGTGGATCGTGCGCGACAAGCCGAGCGGCATTCCGCCGCAGGTTTACGGCCCGCATAAGGACGATCTCGGCGCGCTGGAGCCGGTGGAGGTTGAGGGCGGATCGGCATGGCGGGTGAAACTGCCCGGCAATAAAGACATGCAGGTTTACGGCGAAGGCGGCGGGCTGGTCTGGCGCGTGGTGATGACCGGTAAAAAACGCGAAACCCATGATGTTGAACCGGTGCGGACACTGACGCCGGGGAATAATCCTGGCACGCTGCTCTGGCCGCTGAAAAACGTGACGAAGGTGGTCGATATCAAGGATCCGTCGGCGGGCGACACGATCAAGGTGGTGACGGTGGCGCGCGCGGACCAGTATGCGGGCGCGCCGTACAGCTATGTGGATATGGAGACGCTGCCTTCCATGATCGGCCTCGCCATCGTGCCGCATGTCGATGATCTGGAGGTCAAGCGCACGGTGAAGGGCGCGGAGGCTGGACGGCCATCCGGCCTGACGCTGTCCACGGCCAGCGATTTAAGCCTGTATCTGATGCAGCATCCGGATGAGAAAAAACCGGAAGCGCCTGCCGCCGAACCGGCCCATGCGCCCGCGGCAATGGCGGCGGCAATACCGCAACCGGCGGCGCAGGCTGCAACCATCGAGCCGTTTTTCGATTTCAACCGCTGGCAGATGGGCGGTACGGAGGCGCTGGGTAACAACCAGACCATCCTGCTGAGCGGACTGAAGCAGAAGGACGCGGATGCACAGATCCAGGATCTGATCACGCTCGCCAAAATGAATCTGGCCAATGACCGGGGGCAGGAGGCGCTCGGGTTTCTGACGCTGGCGTCGGACAATCTGCCTGCCATTGGCGACAGCCCGGAATTCGTGGCGTTGCGCGGCGCGGCGGAGGCGTTGAGCGGGAAGAACGAACTGGGGTTCCGGGATCTGCAGTCGCCGCTGTTGCTGTCCTACAACGAACTGGATTACTGGCGCGCTTTTGCGCTGGCCTCGCTGGAAGACTGGCAGCAGGCGGCGAAGGTGATGCCGTCGGATCTGAAAGTCCTGCTTGGTTATCCGCAGCCCTTGTTGGAGAAGATGTTGCCAAAGCTTGCGGAGACAGCGTTGCGTGCGGGAGATCCAAAAAAAGCCGACGATCTGCAACAGGGCAAGTTTGAAGATGCGCAGAAACTGTGGACACCGCTTCTGACCGGCAAGGACGACATGTTCCGCGTGCGCGCGGGCCTGGCGCTGACATCGCAGGAACTGGCGAAGGACAAGATCAAGCCGGAACAGGCGATCGACCGTCTGGAAGGCCTGCGCTATGCCTGGCGCGGGGACGAGCTGGAGGCGCAGATCAATTTCGTGCTGGGCAAGCTGTATCTGCAACAAAGGCAGTACATGAAGGGCTTCACCATCATGCGCGATTCCGCGGGGATGAGCCCCGACGCCGATATCGCGCATGAAATCAACCAGCATATGGCGGCGGCGTTCAAGGACCTGTTGATGAACGACAAAACCATTTCGCCGGTGGATGCGACGACTTTGTATGAAGAATTTCATGAACTGGCGCCGTCCGGTGAGGAAGGCAACAAGCTGACGCAGAAACTGGCCGAGCGCATGGCGTCGGCTGATCTGTTAGGCCGTGCAGGGGATCTGTTGCAGAAACAGGTGGATTACAGCCTGCAGGGCGGCGAAAGGGCAGATGTCGCTATTCGCCTCGCCGGGATTTCCTTGCTGAACAAGGACCCGCAGCGCGCCATGGCGGCGCTGGACAAGGCGGACGCCTATTACAAATCCATGCCGCCGGGACCGGAGAGAGACAAGAAATTGCGGGAGTCGGCACTGCTCCGCGCCCGCGCGGTTTCGCAGCAGGGCAAGACGGAACAGGCGCTGGAAATGCTCGGCAAGCTTGGCCGCACCGCGGATGTCAGCCGCCTGCGCGCCGATATCGCCTGGCAGGCAGGCATGTGGCCGGACGCATCCGATGCGCTGCAGGATCTGATCGTCGATGAGAATATTGAGGATGGCAAGGCGCTGACGGATTATCAAGCGGATCTGCTGCTGAACCGCGCCGTCGCCCTGAACCTCGCCAATGACCGCGTGGAACTGGCGACCATGCGCGAACGCTTCGGCGAACGCATGAAAGCGACGCCGCGCGCCAGCCTGTTCGACGTGGTGACGCGCCCGCGTTCCATCAACGTGATGGCGGAGCAGCAGACCATCCAGAAGATCGTCGGCGAGGTGGATATGTTCAAGGGCTTTCTGGACGAATATAAAAAGACGTCGGACCAGCAGTTGAACGCGACGCAGTGACGAAATGCTTTCTTCCTGTTCCTAGATTGACTTTTTTTCCAAAAAATTTATTACTCATTTTCTAAACATAACGGGAGGTTATTTATGTCTATTGCAAAAACGACAGGTATTGTTCTGGGAATTGCTTTTGCTTCAGTTGCGGGAGGAATCGTTGGTGGAACGGTGGTTGAACGCGTTAATGCGCCTGCAGACAAGCAGGCTCAATGGAGCAGTGCAGAAGAAATAGAAGCTTCTTTTGGCGGAATGCTTGGCGCTGCTGCTGTCGCAGGAACCTTGGGTTTTATGGCTGGCCGCAGAAGACAGCCAGAACCTAAAATCTGAAGTTCAGACATTAACAAGCTATCCGGCCTCATTCTATTTCTGTCATCCCGGCGCAAGCCGGGACCCATACGGCGGATGTGCATCACATGAGGTTAAGAACTTTCGCCGACTTTGAAACCGTCACTATAGCATGGGTCCCGGCTTGCGCCGGGATGACATCTATGTTTTTTATACGCCCTGCGGCGTCACTCACCTTTTATAATCAATGCATGAATTTTCGCCCTGACCGATTTTAATTCGGCTTTTGTGACCACGCCTTTTTTCCTGGCGCCGCGTTTGCGCCAATCCATGTTTTTGATCTGGTCGGCTAAAACAGCACAAGGCGGTTCCGATGAAATTTGAACTTCAAAAGCATAGCCTTTAATCTTTGTCGTCATCGGACAGCAGATCATTAAGCTGGTTTTTTCATTGTAAGCGGCAGGGCTGAGGACAAGGGCTGGGCGGTGTCCTGATTGTTCATGGCCTGCCTGCGGGTTGAAATCGAGCCATACGATATGGCCGGTATCGGGAACATAGGGTTTCGGCATTACCAGATTTCTTTGCCTTGCGGAACGCCGGTGTCGATTTCGGCATGGAGATTATCCTCGGTAATACTTGCCAGCAGGGATGCCAGATCAACTTCATCATCATGAACGGGTTCGATAATAATGCGGCCATTTTCTTCCTTGACCTCAACCGTCTGATCCAGACTCATATGAGCCGCTTTGAGGACGACGGACGGGATGCGAAGGGAGGCGCTGTTGCCCCATTTTTTGATGCTGACTTTCATGATTTTATTTTACGATAAAAACCAATATGTGTCAACATTGTATATACGTTTTACCCGGGAACCGGCAGCGTCCCATAACTCTGCACCAGTGATCCCGCCACAAGATGCCAGCCATCGACCAGCACGAAGAAAATGATCTTGAAGGGCAGGGAGATCATGACGGGGGGGAGCATCATCATGCCCATCGACATCAGGATGGACGCGGTGACCATATCGATGATCAGGAAGGGCAGGAACAGCATAAAGCCGATTACGAAGGCGCGGCGCAGTTCGGAGATCATGAAGGCAGGGATCACGACATGAAGCGGTGTCGCTTCGGCGGTTTCCGGTTTCTGGCCGCTCATGTCGATAAACAGTTTCAGGTCTTCTTCACGCACATGCTTCAGCATGAAATCCTTGAACGGCGCGACGGTGCGGTCGAAGGCGGTGGCTTCGTCGATCTGTTCCTGCACCAGCGGCTGGACGCCTTCGGTATAGGCCTTCTGAAAGGTCGGGGCCATGATGAAGAAGGTCAGGAACAAAGCGAGGGAAATCATCACTGTGTTGGGCGGTGTCTGCTGGATACCGATCGCGGTGCGCAGGAAAGACAGGACGACGACGATGCGCGTGAAACTGGTCGCCATCAGGAGAATCGACGGCGCAAGGGAGATGACGGTCAGAAGGGCCATCAGCTGGACGATGCGTCCGGTCAGCGTGCCGCCTTCACCGCCTTCGCCAAGATTGAGAGAGATTGTTTGGGCGTAAGCTGGAAACACCATAAACGCCACAACGATAGTCAACACGGCAAAAGCGGGAAGCCACGCCCTGACGCGTTTAGGGATTTTTGATTCCAGTTTTCGACGGAATGACTGACAGAACCTCATGACGGACATCGTGTCCCGATTCTATCCCCTGTTCAATCACCGTCTCCCCGTTTGTCCCAAGGATAACGAGATGTTCTTTATCATCGCGGCGAATCAGCATCAGGCGGCGGCGCGCGTCCAGCGACAGGACTTCGATCACCTGAAGGCGTTTTTTCGCGCCTGTGATCCCGCGCACGGCATTCACGCGCTTCATCACCATGGCAAGAATCCCCATCAGCGACAGGACGAAAAGAAAGGCGAAGAGGAAGCGGAGGATTTGCGCGGTTTCCATGACGATAGGCTATTCCTGGTTATTCTTATTGTGATCGCATATGAAATTGGTCTCGCTGTCAATGCTGTGAAATAAAGAAGATTCACCGCAGAGGCGCAGAGGACGCAGAGTTTAGCGCCGCAGACAATCTTAAGTCTTTTGAACCACTGAGCGCACTGAGATCTCGGTGTCTTAGTGTCCTCAGTGCGCTCAGTGGTTCCAATCTTTTTTGCGCTGCGCGCGGCCTAACTCCGCATCCTCCGCGGTAAAATTCTTACTTATTGTCTATGGCCTGTTGCAACACGGCGTTGAATGGGTCGGGTTCGCCGTTGGCCAGATAGACGTAAGACAGGATTTCGGCGACGGCCATGAAGGCCTCGGAGGGGACGGGGCTGTCCAGTTCGACGGTGGCCAGCATTTCGGCCAGGGCGCTGTCCTCCCGCACCTTGATGCCGTTGGCGAAGGCCAGCTGCAGGATCTGCTCGGCAATTTTTCCCCGCCCGGCAGCGGTAATCTGGGGTTTATCGCCCAATGCCGTTACCGCAACGGCAGTCTGTCTTTTAGACTTTTTCTTTATATTTAAAGGGTTTAGCGGTTCGATATTATCGTCAGGCTTTCCATCGTCGTAAAAGTCGGTCATCTGGCATAATTCCTGCAGCTGTCTTAACCGGTGGGTTTATTTAACGGTTGGAAAAAGACAGGCGATCATGACAACACAAGATCTAGCACTTTTCAAAGGGATTGGCGCACGGATGGACTATCTGAACCAGCGCCAGAAGGTTCTTTCCCAGAACATCGCCAACGCGGACACGCCGGGCTATCGCCCCAGCGACCTGAAAGACGTCGATTTCGGCCAGATCATGGGCAAGCTGAATCAGGAAAACAAACTGAGTCCGGTTTCAACAAATTCCATGCATCTGCCATCCGTCAGCGCGGAGTTAAACGCCCGCCCGCGCGACCAGAAAACGTCTTATGAGATTTCACCGACCGGCAACGGCGTGGTTCTGGAAGAACAGATGGTCAAGGAAGCGCAGACCAACATGGATTACAACCTGATGACGTCGCTGTACCAGAAAAGCAAATCCATGATGAAAATCGCCATCGGCACAAGCGAATAAGGGAGGGATGAATGTCGGACTTATATAATGCGGTCAATATCTCCACCCATGGCATGAAGGCGCAGAGCGCCCGCATCAAGGTGATTTCGGAGAACATCGCCAACGCCGACACGACCGGTCTGAAGCCGGGCGAAGATCCCTATACCCGTAAAACCATCACCTTCAAGAATGAACTGGATCGCCAGACCAAATCCGACTTGGTGAGCGTGGACAAGATCAGCCAGGATAAAAAAATACCCTTTACCCAAAAATACATGCCTGACAGCCCGGGTGCGGACGCCAACGGCATGGTGAAGATGCCGAATGTGAATACGCTGGTTGAATTGATGGATATGAAGGAAGCGCAGCGGACATATGAAGCAAATATCGGCATGGTCGAGCAAAGCAAGAATATGGTCAACCAGACCATCGACCTGATGCGCCGTTGAAAAACTATGGTATAATTAAAGATCGGAGTACGACAGTATGCCCATCGATAAAGTGAACCCGGCCGCCGCAGCAGGCGCCTACGCCAATATCCAGAAGGTCGCGCAGAGCGGCGGTGTTTCCGCGGCACGCCGTCCTTTGGCGATGTTCTGAAAAATTTTGCGACCGATGCGGTCGAGACGCTGCATAAAAGTGAAAAAATGTCTGCTGCCGCCGTAACGGGTAAGGCCGATCTGGTGGCTGTTGTGACGGCCACCGACAATGCGGAAATGACGTTGTCGGGTATGAAGGCCTTCCGGGATCGCGTATTGAGCGCGTATCAGGAGATTATGCGGACGCAGATGTAGTTCTCTTTTGAGTTGTCATCCCGGCGAAGGCCGGGATCCATACACTCTATCCACATAATAAGCGGTCGAAACGGTCATAGAGTATGCTCTATGGCGTAATTAACCAGGGTCCTGGCCGCACGTGCGTATGGATCCCGGCCTTCGCCGGGATGACAACTGGTGAGTGGGATGACGTGGCTGTACAGTGTGGAAACATCGGGGTACAATTTCCCTTATGAACGAAACGCAAATCATCGATATGATTCGTCAGGCCATCGTTGTTACGATGCAGATCAGCGCGCCCGCGATGATCGTGGGGCTGGTGGTCGGCGTGATCGTGGCGTTGTTCCAGGCGCTGACTCAGATCCAGGAAATGACGCTGGTGTTTGTGCCGAAAATTCTGGCGATGTTTATCGCGCTGTTTGTCCTTCTGCCGTTTATGACCCATACGCTGATTGCCTTCACGCGCGCGATCGCGGATCAGATTGTGGGCATCCAGTGATGGGGAACGCCCCATGCTGAACGAATTCCTCGCCACCGGTGTATTTGCCTTTATGCTGACCTTCGTGCGCATTGGCGCGGCGATGGTGATTATGCCGGGTATCGGCGATACGTTTACGCCGCCGCAGGTGCGGCTGGTGATCGCGCTGGGCCTGTCGCTGGTGCTGGCGCCGTTTATTGCGCCGTCTCTGCCCAATCCTGTGCCGACCACGGGCATATTGATGACGATGATCGGCATGGAATTCATCATCGGCATCTTCTTTGGCACGGTGGCGCGGATTTTCATGTCGTGCCTGGATACGGCGGGCATGCTGATTTCCATCCAGTCCGGCCTGGGCAGCGCGCAGCTGTTTAACCCGGCCTTCGCGTCGCAGGGATCGCTGATCGGGTCGTTTATGACGGTGGCCGGGATTGTGATGCTGTTTGTCACGGATTTTCACCATCTGCTGTTTTATGGCCTGATTGGCAGTTACAAGCTGTTTCCCATCGGCACGCTGCCCAATCCCGAAGACATGGCGAATGTGGTCAGCGGCGCGATCGGCACATCCTTTATGATCGCGCTGGAAATCGCCGCGCCGTTTGTTGTGATCACGATGCTGGTTTATATTGCCATGGGCGTGATGGGGCGCCTGATGCCGCAGATCCAGGTGTTTATGATCGCGGTGCCGGCGCAGATTTTACTGTCTTTCCTGATGATGATTTTCACTTTTTCAGCAATGATGCTATTCTGGTTAGAAAAGTTTCAAGGCGGCATGGTGTTTTTCCTCGGCGGCGGCGGATGACTTGCAGCTCAATAGCGCCGCAGGCAAAAAATAATCTGGACACAGAGGACACAGAGCTAGAAAGAGTTCACAGAGTCTCTGTGTTCTCTTTCTAGCTCTGTG
>JBGAQU010000085.1:0-11675 GCA_044220535.1 Alphaproteobacteria bacterium
GCCGAAAGTTGTCCCCGACTTTATCGGCGGCGACAAAAGGGAAGAAGCCAATATCGGCCAGCTTAATCTGTCTATCGCTTTTCCTGCGGGCAACTACCATGATTCCACACGGTACAGCCACCTGATGCTGCATAACCTGCTTTCAGGTGGAATGTCTTCACCGCTGTTCCAGGAAATTCGTGAAAAACGCGGCCTGGTTTACCACATTTCTTCAAATTACTTTTCTACCCAGACAACAAGCATGGCGGAAATTTCCGCAGGCACAGGCAAGGGGCAGGCGCGTGAATTGCTGGGTGCAACGATGGACCTGCTCGGCGAATTTATTCACAATGAAATCCCGCAAGAGGATCTTGATCGTGGGCGCAAACGGCTTGTGCGGCAGATTGAATGCAGTATGGAGAGCGCCAGCAAGGCGGCAAGCCGCCATATAAACCAGATCGAGCTTATGGGCCGTCTGGTTTCGCTTGAAGAGATAGATGATAAATTAAAGCAGGTTACGTCGGATTCAGTTCGTCTTGCCTGTCTTGATATGTTGAAAGATGGCATTTATGCCTTTGCCGGCGTTGGTCCGCAGGACAATGTGCCGTCACCGGATGAAATCCGCGCCATGATGCAAAAACAAGTGGCCAATCCGCCTGCATTACTGCCGGCAACCATTACCTCGAATTTATCAACAAGCAGCGGTGCTTTCTCCTCCGCAGGGAAAAAAATAACCCTGACTGTTCAGCCACCCCAAATGTCCACGCTGGCGAACGGCATGCGTGTCGTGACCGCTACGCGTCCTGGAAGCCTGTCCGTTGGCGCATGGATCGCTGTGGGATCGGATTGCGAATCCGAAAGACTAAACGGCGCATCTCACATGATTGAGCATATGAAGTTCAAGGGCACGGAATCCTATGCATCTGGCGAGATTGACGGGATTATAGAGCGTGACCTCCTCGGGTCGCTGAACGCTTCTACAGGCAAAGACCAGACAAGCTATTACTTCTTTCATATGGATGCGGCAGACCTTGAAAAAATCGTCGACATATGCGGCGAAATGGTTTTCAAAGCCAAAATTCCTGAAGACGAATATGAAGGCAAAAAAACCGTGCTTGCGGACGGCAGCATCGTTCAGGGCAAAGGCGAGCGCGATGTCGTGCTGGAAGAAATATTGCGCAAGAATGACGATCCGGTTGGCACGGATCTACGCAATCTTTTGTTTGCAACTGGCTACCCCGACCAACCGCATGGGCGGTCCGTTATAGGCACGGCTGATACGCTTCTGGGTATGACAGCACAGGATCTGCGCGATTATAGCGAAGCCGCCTATGTGCCGAATAAAGTCATCTTCTCGGCCGCCGGTCAGGTCGATCACAAGGATTTCGTGGCGCTGATCGACCGCAAATTCGGCCATTTAAAACCTGGCCCGGGCCTGCCATTGCCGCAGCCTTCCTATCAGGGTGGAACGGCGCACACGGTAACCAGCGAAGCGCGCGAATGCCGTTTTATCCTGGGCGCGGAAGGCGTCGCTGCAAACCATCCGGATTATTACGCCTATGATCTACTCGGCGATATTCTGGGATCTGGCGCAACGTCGCGCCTTTATAAGGAAATCGTCGACAATCGCCAGATGACCAATAGCATTAGCGCGTTTGCAGCCGGCTTCTGCCATACGGGGCTGTTCGGGATATCGTCCTCGGTGCCTGCGGATAAGGTACGTACCCTGGTCAACGCATCCTATGCCGAACTGCGAAAACTGGCCGATGATGTGACGCAGGAAGAACTGGACCGCGCTGTCATCCGGAATCAAAGACCATTGGAATTGCGCGCAGAAGTCAACAAAGATGCCTGCCGCACTTATCCTGCGGACATATTGGTTCATGGCGCCCTGCAAAATCCTGATGATATTATGGCTGGGTTGCGCGCTGTCACGCTGGATCACGTTAAGGCGGCTGCCCGTGCGATCCTCGAGTCCGAACCGACAGCGGCATTTGTAATTCCATCAGGCATGGATCCGTCCCTGCTGCCAAGCCATGACGAAATCCTGGCCATGCGGGATGGAACATGGCAGCCGGCTGCGCCGGTTGCCCAGCCAAAACCTTCGGCGGCCCCTGCTCCGGCACCTTGATGAATGAAATTGCACGGACCCGCTTTTTCAGCTAGAAAAAGCCCATGACAGACCCCTCCATCAGCCTGCAGGCCTTGGCCGAGCCGCGCGAATCCACAATCGCCGACTTTTTCGCGCTGCTGAAGCCGAAGGTGATGAGCCTTGTCGTCTTCACCGGCTTTGCCGGGATGTTTGCCGCCCCCGGTTTCTATGACCTGAACCCTATCCTGGCAGCAGTCGGCATGCTGTGCCTGGCGCTTGGCGCGGGCGCGGCGGGGGCCGTGAATATGTGGTATGAGCGGGATATCGATTCCGTCATGAAACGCACCAGAAACCGCCCCTTGCCGCTGGGCCGGATCAACCCGGATGAAGCGATCTGGTATGCGGGCATCCTGTCCCTGTTTTCGGTGATGATGATGGGCATTGCCCTGAACTGGCTGGCCGCCGGGCTGCTGGCCGGGGCCAATGCGTTTTATGTTCTGATTTATACGGTCTGGCTGAAGCGCCGCACGCCGCAGAATATCGTTATCGGCGGGGCGGCGGGGGCCTTCCCGCCCATGATCGGCTGGGCCGCCGTGACAGGCGATGTCACCCTGCTGCCTGTCCTGCTGTTTGCCATCATCTTTTTGTGGACCCCGCCGCATTTCTGGGCGCTGTCTTTGTTCGCGAATGAGGATTATAAGCGCGCGGGCATTCCCATGCTGCCTGTTACCGCAGGCGAAGCCGCAACGAAACGGCAGATGCTCGCCTATACGCTGATCCTCGTCCCCGTGACATTGCTGCCCTGGATGCTGAACCTGACCGGTGCGGTCTATGGCCTGACCGCTGTGCTGCTTGGGACCGGCTTCCTGCTGGCCTGTATCCGGGTTATGATGGACAAAACGCTGAAAAGCGCGCGCCTGATGTTCGGTTATTCCGTGTTTTACCTGTTCGCCCTTTTTCTGGCCCTGATGATCGATGCCGCTTAGCCCCATCCATAAAACCAAACGCGCCAAGAACTTTGCCATACTGGCGATTGTGGTCGCATGGTGCGCCCTGATTTTCGTGGTCTCCATCATCCGCATGAAGGGGGGTTAATGATGATCCGGATTCTCTGGCTTCTGTTTGTGATGGCCGCAGTCCTGATGCCGCCAACGATTCGCGCCCATGCCGAAGATTTGAATCTGGATGCCGAACGCGAAGCCTTTCTGGCCAGATCAAAGGCTGAGGAAGATACGCTGAACCGCAGGCGCGATAATTATATGGGCGCCTTGCCCGTTTATAACAGCGCGGATTCCGAAGAACCCATCAAACCCTGGGTCGACCCGACCGCATCAACGGAAGATAACGCTGGCCACGCTGATGACGGCGCTTCAGCAGCGAGCGAACCGCTTCCGGTCGGCCCCAGCGACGCCAACCGCAGCGATAAGCCGATCAAGCCCCTATCCCCTGAAGACATGTTCAAGGAATAATGGACAACCCCTCACCCCTTCGCCGTAAAAACCGCCTGGTCGGCCTCTACGTTGCCGGGGTGATTGTGGCAATGACGGCCTTGGCCTTTGCCTCCGTCCCGCTCTACCGCCTGTTCTGCCAGAAGACGGGCTTTGGCGGCACCCCCTCGGCCAGTGCCGTTTTCCCGGATAAAATCGCCGAACGGACCGTTAAAATCCGTTTTAACGCCGATATCTCCCCCGACCTGGACTGGTCGTTCAAGCCTGAACAGGCGGAACTGATGCTGAAAGCCGGGCAAAAAGGCTTCGCCGCCTATCGCGCCAAAAACCTTTCGAGCCAGAGCATCACAGGCACGGCGATCTATAACGTTGTTCCGGAAAAGGCAGGGAAGTATTTCCACAAGGTCCAGTGTTTTTGCTTTGGCGAGCAAACCCTTGAACCGCATCAGGATGTCAGCATGCCGGTGCTGTTCTATATTGACCCGGCCTTTGCCGACGATATAGATATGCAGGACGTAAAAACGATCACTTTGTCCTATACTTTCTTCAAAGTTGAAACACCGGCGCTTGAACAAGCGATGGAACGCTTTTACAATCAGCCGTCCACACCGGACGACCGAAAACGGACAACCAATTAGGGCTTAAAGTATTATGTCTGAGCATCTGGAATACAGCACAACCGGCAAACCCCACCCCTATCACCTTGTCCGGCCCAGCATCTGGCCGCTTGTGGGCGCTTTCGCGGGTGGCCTCTTGGCCCTGGGCGCGCTGATGTATATGCACAGCGTGAAGCTGGGGGAGTTTGAATTCGGTCTGAAAGGCGTGATCCTTGGCTTTATCGCCGTTGTCTCGGTCATGTTCTTCTGGTGGAAGGATGTGATTTATGAGGCCTTTGTTGAAAAAGCCCATACGCCCATCGCCCAGATCGGCCTGCGCTATGGCATGATGCTGTTTATTGCCTCAGAAGTGATGTTCTTCGTGGCATTTTTCTGGGCGTTTTTCGACGCCAGCATCTATGCCGCGCAAAAAAACCTGTATCTGCGCCTGGAATATACCCATGGCGTCTGGCCGCCCCCTGATTTCGAAGTGGTACCGCCGTTTGGCCTGCCCTTGCTGATGACGATGGTCCTGCTGTTGTCGGGCACCACGGTCACCTGGGCGCACCATGCCATTCTGGAGAATAAAAAAGCCGAATCGATCAAGGCCATCGGCATCACCGCCCTGCTCGGCCTGTTCTTCCTGTGTATCCAGGCGTTTGAATATGCGCATGCCGAATTCGGCTTTACCAAGGGTGTGTATCCGTCGACCTTCTTTATGGCGACCGGATTTCACGGCTTCCACGTGATGGTCGGCTCGATCTTCCTGATCGTCTGCTGGCTGCGCGCGAAAAAGGGCCATTTCAGCCCGGCGCGTCATTTCGGATTTGAAGCCGCGGCCTGGTACTGGCATTTTGTCGACGTGGTCTGGCTGTTCCTGTTTGTCGCGATCTACTGGTGGGGCAACACATACGGCGTATCCCATCCGCCCGAACTGCGATGAGTGAAGCAGGTACGCACGCCGATAACAGCAATATGCTTTTTCGGGCTTTGGCCTGCAAATGCCCGCGCTGCGGCGTTTCCGACCTGTACAAGCCGGGCAGCTTTATGGACGTACAGGATGTATGCCCGAATTGCGGCCTGAAGCTTGCCAAAAATGACAGCGCCGATGGCCCGGCCGTTTTTTTGATCTTTATCCTCGGCTTCCTGCTGGTCCCGCTGGCTCTAATTTTTGAAGCTCTTGTCCATCCACCTTTATGGGTTCACGCCGTGCTTTGGACGATTGTGGCCTTGGGCCTGACGCTAGGATCCCTGCGCCCCTTGAAGGCCTATGTTATCGCCCTGCAATACCGGCACCGCCCGGGCGACTGGACCTCGTGACCAGACGCGGCCTTATTGTTCCGTCCATGGCAGTCCTGGCCGCTTTTACGCTGCTGGTTTCGCTCGGTATCTGGCAGGTCCATCGGCTGGAATGGAAAAACGCCCTGCTCGCCGACCTTGATCGCGCACGGCAAAGCGCGTCTTCAACACAGCTCACCAGCGATGATTTTCATCAGGCTGCTTTATCCCATCGCCTGTTTCTGGGCGGTAGCGTTCAAGGACGGCTTTTAAAGGACAAAGCCTTTCGTCTGGGCCCGCGTGTCCAGGATGGCGTGGCCGGCTATCATCTTTATGCACCGATCCGCCTGAAAGATGGCGGGATTGTTCTGATCAATCTGGGATGGATTCCGGAAGGGGCGCAGACTGTCCTGAAAGATGTAAAAGATGTTTCGGCACTCAGCGGTCTGGCGCGCCGTCCCGATCGCGCCAATGCCTTCACGCCCGCGAACCAGCCGCAGCAGCAGCTTTGGTACTCCGTTGATCTGGACGCGCTGAAAACGCAATCCGGTATGGAAAAACTGGAAGACTATGTGTTTTATGCCGACACGGTGCTGGAGAATGCGAAACCCGCACCCATTCCCGCCGCCAAAAACTGGCAACCGCCAAACAGCCACCTGCAATATGCGGCCTTCTGGTTTTCAATGGCTGGTTTGCTGCTGGTTTTGTCAGGGATCAGGCTGCGCGCTGTCTTACTGAAGCGATAAAGTCTCGTCACCCGCATCTTTGCGCTGTGCGTATTTCAGCGAACCGCCCAGAGTAATGAACTGCTGGTCCATCTTCGCAACATGCGCCTTGAAGGCGGACAGGTTTTTGCCCGACAGGGAATCAGCCTGTGCCACTACGATACTGGACGGATTGACCTGTTTGTTATTCACCAACACTTCATAATGAAGATGCGCGCCTGTAACTCGGCCCGTGCGGCCGACATAACCGATAATCTGGCCTTGTGTGACACGGGACCCGGCATGCAGGCCGGCGGCAAAACGACTCATATGTGCATAGGCTGTTTCCATGCCGTTGCCATGGCGGATACGGACATAATTGCCGTAAGAACTAAACGGACTGGCTTTTTCAACGACACCGTTACCCGATGCATAAATTGGCGTACCGACTGGCGCCGCAAAATCCACGCCTTTATGCATCTTGGTAAAACCCAAGACGGGGTGCACGCGCATACCAAAACCAGAGGAAATACGGGCGCCGTCCACAGGCGTACGCATCAGGGACTTGCGGATGCTTTTACCTTCTTTGGTGTAATAATCGACCACACCGTTTTGCTCATAGCGGTAAATCGGAATGCTGCGGCCGCCAATGATTAGTCGGGCATAGACTAGGTCACCGGATTTAACAAAGTCGCCATCCTTGGTTTCGACCTGCTCATACATGGCCTCAGCCATGTCGCCTTTATGCAATTCACGCTGGAAGTCGACGTCATACGAATAGACCTTGATCATATCCGCGATCACACTGTTCGGTACGCCTGCCTTGGCGGCACTGCCGTACAGGGACGTTTCGATCTTGACCTTCGAAGCGTACATCTTTGTTTCGACAGGCTTTTTGGTAATCTGCGTATCGTACGTGCCGTCTTCATTCTTTTCCAGGCTGACGGATTTAACGGCGTCGATCGGCATATCGACATGGGCCGGGTTCATATCGCCGTTTTCAGCTTCAAACCGCACTGAAACCTTCTGGCCGGGCCGCAAATCGCGCGGATCATAGATTTTCTTCAGCGCCTCAACCATCTGATAGGCTTCATCGGCGGCAACGCCAGCCTCTTGAAGAAGGCCGCTTAACGTATCGCCCTTACCGATCCTGACGGTTTTCTCACGCGGGTTCGCTTCAGCAGAAGCCACCTGTTGCGTGTCGTCCGCAGGGACGGATTCATCATATCTTTCAAGACGTTTCTGATAAAATGAATAGAAAAACTTGGCTTGGTCTCCGCTCCAAAGCCCGTTGCCGGAGGCTATGGACACTGCTTTGGGCGTCAAATTGGAAACAATAGAGGCGCTTGTCGTGGCAAAGCCTGAGAATCCGCCCAAACCGAGAACCAGCAAGGCCAGCGGCGAAGCCACATAGCGCAGGCGTAGGCGGTTGGAGCGTGTAAATATATAACGGCGGCGCAGCGGAAGTCGGCGGGCAATCGCACCGGCAACATTCCTTAAAGCAGAGCAAGAAGCTGAATCGTCTGAAACGACCCGGTTACTCTGGAGTTTCGCCATCTTCTGGTTTAGTTCCATCATTACAGGGGATGGAATACCATGCAAACCGCCCTCTGCCAAGCGCGAAAATATGTTTTTTTCCTATATCGGCCAGCCCTTTGCGGCAAAAACCTGGCAAACGTACGGCCCCGGCCCGTGTCAAGGGGGAAAGCGGTTTTTTGTGAAAAAAGTGGAAAAAATCCGGATGCGGGTTTTAAGCGGTTTTATTGACCAGGACACTCACGCGAAATCTCCTGATAGGCAGAGCCTGAGCCCTTTAAACTGAAACTGTCCGTGGTTTTCGTTCCGCGCGATGACATGCCCTTGATCACCATTTTCGAACCCTTGCGCATCGTCTCGGTGATCAGCTTGTCGTCACCCGCGCTTTTCGCCCAGGCCGTGTCATCCTTAGTGAATAACGTGAAATTTTTACTGTCAATCGACAACGACACATCACTGCCCGGCTTGTAACCATAGCCCGCAACATAGCTGAACACGTTGCGGCTGTGTTCGGCGGGACGATGGGTGATCAGCGCGTAAACATCGCCGCGGCTTTTGCCCTTCGCGCCGTCCTGCGTATCGGGCTTGCCCGCCATGTAACAGATTTTACCGATCCGCTGGATCCCCATTTATCATGCTGGGCGATGTGACACCAGCGCGCCCGCGTACGCGTTCAGGATCAACGACAAACGGCGACATGAAAACCAAAAAGTTTGCGCATCGCGGCCGCCTGCAGCTAAAACGCTGCGCCGGACCTGCTGGTGGAGATACTGCATGGCCTTCTGTTCAATCACCGGAATCAGTCAACAAAGCATGAGGCCGAGATCCGGCTTACACTGCGCTTCGGATCCGCTGGGCCTTCGTTCGTCACGCCTATGGCGGGGGTGCGTATGATTGCCGCGTGAAGATTTGAGCCCCGTGAAACCGCCTATCGGCACCAGCGCCGCTATGAACGCTCGAGGATCTGCTGACCCACGCCGGGCGGTCGCGAGACCGCGGTAAAATCTGTTACATGGCGGGCAAGCCCGATACGCAGGACGGCGCGAAGGGCAAAAGCCGCGGCGATGTTTACGCGCTGATCACCCATCGTCCCGCCGAACACAGCCGCAACGTGTTCAGCTATGTTGCGGGCTATGACTCCACGAAAGCCGCCGCCAGCACCTGGATCTTCACCATCGCAAGGAACAAGCGGATCGACTATGTCCGCAAGACCCGCCACCCGGAACCGGAAGGCGAACTGGACCGTGCGGAAGACCACGCCCCCCGCGCCGATGAAACCCTGAACCTGACCGAGGAAGCCGCCGCGCTGGCGGAAGCGATAAAAAAACTGCCGCCCGAGCAGGCCGAACTGATCCAAAAGGCTTTTTTCGAAGAAAAAAGCCATAGTGACATCGCTGCCGAAACCAATCTGCCGCTCGGAACCGTCAAGTCCCGGATCCGGCTGGCGCTGGACCGGATGCGATCGGGCTTGAAAGGACTAGCCGCATGATAAAACTGATCGCGGACAGCCTGGACGACAGGCGCACCATGCTTCTTCTGGACTACGCCTGCGGCGCTTTGCCGGAAGGCCCGGCTTTGCTGGTTGCTGCCTGGATGGCCCTGTCACCCGAAATCTGGCGCAACGTGCGGCACCTGGAAGCCTTGGGGGGGGCGCTGATGAGTCAGGGCTGCACGCCCGTGCGCATGAAGGATGACAGCCTGCGTCAGGTCCTGGGACGTCTGGACGGGCTGAGACAAACTCCTGAGATCGCGCCGCAAGCCCAGCCAGGCCTGCCTTGGCCGCTTTGCAGTTATCTGAGCTGTGCGGATTCCGCATGGACGCCTGTCGGGCGCGGTATCCGCATGTTTGATTTGCCGGTACAGCCCCATCCCGGCCATGCAGCGGTGATGAAGCTGCAGCCCAACGCCTGCGCCCCGCCGCCGCGCTGCGACCATGTGGAGATGGCGCTGGTGCTGGAAGGCGCGGGCCATGACGGGCAAATGCTATACCGCCGGGGTGAACTCATTATCCGCGAAAACGCCTGCGACACGCGCTTCACCGCACAGCGCGAAGGCTGCCTGTCCTTTGTGGTCAGTGACGGTCCAGGCCCTGCACAAAAACAGGTTTCAGCGTTTGGTAGATTTTTAAAATCACTGTTCGGGCGTTAAGTCTTTTCCGACCGGATAAACCGCCGCAAACCCTGCGTATGTTTTTTCATGGGTTCCACAGGCCCGCCGACGCGCACCGGCCGTTCCGCGAAGCGCCCCATCGACAGCATGCGGTCATACATGGCGATCGCGCCCGCGACGCCGACATTGACGCAAAACTTCATCGGAATCTTGATCAGGAAATCACAGCGCTCCTGCAATGCGGGTGACAGGCTGCCCATTTCCGGCCCCAGCACATAGGCCGCCCGCACCGGATGGCGGAAGGACGGCATGTCGATGGACTCGTCCGTCAGCTCAATCCCCACCAGCTGGCAACCCTTCGGCAGGCTCAGATCAGCAACGGTTTCATACTGATGATACGGTACATGGTCGAGCGCGCCTGACGTATCCGACATCCGCATCGCCCGCACATCGACCGCCGGGGCGATGGTGAAAAAGAAACTGGCCCCGAAAGAATGGGCGGAGCGCAGCAAGGTGCCAACATTCTGCTCCTTGCTGATCTGTTCCACGCCAATGCCGAAATAACCGCGCATTTCAGTTTACAGTCCACAGTTTCCAGTTTTTAGCGTGTAAACTGTTCACTGTACACTGTTAACTGTGCTGTCCAGCCGGTCCAGCGCCTCACCCAGGCGGGCTTGCGAGATGGCGAAGCAAATCCGCATATAGCTTTTGCCCATCTGGCCAAAAGCGCAGCCAGGGGCCAGCAGCAGGCCGGAGCGGTCGATCAGATCGCGGGCGAGTTGCAGGCAGTCCTGCTGCCCCCTGACTTTAAAGAACCCATAGAAGGCGGCGTCCGGTGTATCGCAAACAATGCGGTCATTGGCGTTGAACCGTTCCACCATATAGCTGCGGTTGCCGCGCCATAAATCAATTTGGTCTTTCAGAAACCCTTCGCCATGGCGAAGCGCGGCAATGCCGCCAAACTGCGTGAAGGTCGGGGGGCCCATCGTGTTGTAGAGGGCGAGGTCGCGGATATGCTGTTCCGCGCCCTCCGGCATCACCAGCCAGCCGAGACGCCAGCCCGTCATCGCCCAGCCTTTGGAAAAGCTGTTGACCACGAACACTTTGTCATCGCCGGTCGCATATTCCAGGAAACTCGGCGCGTGCAGCCCGTCATAGACGATGCGGCTATAAACTTCATCCGCGACGATCCATAGATCCCGCTCCCGCGCGAAATCCAGCACGGCCTTGATTTCATCGCGCGACATCGTCCAGCCGGTCGGGTTGGACGGCGTGGTGATCAGCAGCACACGGGTTTTATCCGTCACCGAAGCAAACAGTTCTTCGAGATCGAGGCTCCACGCCCCTTCATTGTTTTTCAGCGCGACCTCACGGATGCGGCCTTCCGCCAGCTCGATGATGCTGAGCAAATTCTTCCAGATTGGCGTCACCGCCACCACTTCGTCGTTTTCATGGATAAGGGCGGCCAGCGCCAGATACATGGCCGTGGTGCCGGAACTGGTCGCGGCAATGCGGCCCACGGGCACGGTCAGCCCGTAAATGCGGCCATAGTAATCGGAGATTTCCTGGCGCAGCGCGTCGAGGCCCAGCGCGCTGTCGTAAAAAGTCTTACCCGATGCCATCGCTTCAGTCGCGGCCTGGCAGATAAAATCCGGCGTCTTCTGTTCGCCCTGCCCCTGGCCGAGGAACAAAATATCCGGCTTGCCGCGGCCGTAGCGGATAATCTCCGCCCCCGGATTGGACGCAAGGCTGGAAACGGAACGGCGCAAATTGAGAGAGGTCCGGTCGTTGATAACAAAATCCGGCTGGGATTTCAGCATAGGTCGCATGGGTCATAGTCCGCTTTTGAATGTTGGGAGATTTTTTAAGTCTGTTCGCGCCATTGCGCTATGTCATGAGGATGTGCGGGACTAACCCGCCGCGCACGCGCAGG